>CAYZXF010000268.1:0-3957 GCA_964482355.1 uncultured Anaerolineaceae bacterium
CTTCCACAGCCCAGATCAGGAGACGGCCTCCAGAGCAGTGATCGAGCGTCTGGATGCTGAAGGAGTGTTTGAGAACCCAGTCGTCACGGAACTTGAGCCCTATCAGGTTTTCTACGAGGCTGAAGATTATCATCAGGACTATTATGAGAAGAATCCATATGCAGGCTATTGCATGGCTGTCATCGTGCCGAAGATGAAAAAGTTCCGAAAACATTACGGTGAACGGTTGAAAGAGCAGGCTCCTTCACCAAGCTAGCCCATTGACCACGAAGAACTCATCAAGCGAACCAGGGCGCACACGTTCGCTAGCTGGATCCCGCAGATTGAAATGACCCCCTCAGCCTGTCGAAAGCCGAGGGGGTTTATTTCTGGGATGAGAACGAAATTCGCTACATCGACGATGAGCAAGTTAGTGAGGACTTAACAATCTTGGACCGCGCACTCGCTAACGCGGATGGATTTACCACTGCGCAGCCGGCGAACCCCACACGGAGCACAAATTGACGACCGATAGTCCTGGAGCACGTGCCCAATTAGCGCAGAAGGTGACGAAGGAGCTCTATGACGAAATCAAGAAGCTGTGGATTAGGCACTCAAAGGCAGAGGACGCACGCGATCTGGATGGATTGATTGCTACCTTGGCCGAGGATTGCAGTTATGAAATCATCCCAACCGGCCAACGCTGGGAAGGCCACGCGGGGGCGCGCGATTTTTACACTACTTTTCTGACCGCATTCCCAAACGTGCGCTTCGATCTTGAAGACATTGTGATCGGGCCGCAGGGCGTGATTGAGGTTACTCAGATGACCGGTACCCACCGTGGTGTTTGGGCGGGACTTGAGCCGACGCGCCAGAAGGTGTCGGTCCCGATCGTTATCCACTTTCCCTGGAACGCTGCGGCTTCCAAATTTGCGGGTGAGAAGATCTACTTCGACACCGCGGAGTTCACCAAACAGCTTTCCGAGAACACGATTTAGCGCTTCTCCCCAACCCCAACCAAGAAAAGACGATCGAATAGACAATCCCTTAACGCTCAGAGTTTAGATTCCTGCCAAGTAACCGCGGCGAAAGGAGAAGCTCATGAGTTTATGGTCAAGGATCCGCATGCTCTTCAAGATCAAGACCAATGCCTCGCTGAACCAACTGGAGGACCCGCGGCAGGTCTTCGACTATGCCTACGAGCAGCAGCACGTCATTCTGCGGCAAGTCAGACAAGGCCTGGTCGAAGTGGCCACCTCCAAGCGCCAGCTTGAGCAGCAAGTCGATCGGCTGCGCGCACGTGTGCCCAAAACCGAGGCGCAAGCACAGCAGGCGCTGGCCGCCGATCGTGAAGATCTGGCGAGGTTGGCCCTGCAGAGGAAGCAGACCGCACTGGTCGAGATCGAATCGCTCGAGGAGCAGCTCTCGGGCACAGAGCATGAAGAGCAGAAGCTGGCGCTTGCGGAACGCCAGTTGTCATCTCGCATGGATGAGTTTCAGACCCGAAAGGAGGCCGCCTCGGCGCGTTACACGGCCGCGGAAGCACAGGTCAGAGTCAATGAGGCGCTAACCGGGATTTCTGGCGACCTGGCCGACCTGAGTCGCGCCCTTGGTCGAGCAGAGGAGAAGACTCGCCTGATGACCGCACGTGCAGGTGCTCTTGACGCGCTGATTGACAGCGGCTCGCTGGGCGGGCTGGCGTTCGATACCGGCGACCCGGTGGGCAAGGAGCTCAGGCAGTTGACGCAGCACCAGGCCGTGGAGCAGGAGCTACACAATCTGAAGACAGAAATGAACCTACTTCCTGCGCCTGATGCCACAAAATTAGGAGAGGATCAAAATGACAAACAAACTTAAACTTATACCTCAAGACCCAGAAGACCTGATGTATGGACAATCCGTGATTGTCTCAGCACGGTGGATTTTAGTGGTGTCCGGGTTATTCCTCGCCCTCTGGAACCCGGGGCCGATGAGCGAACTTCGGGTGCAGATCTTATTCATCCTCCTGCTCGCGGTCGCTAACTTTTACCTCCAGGCCCAGCTTCTCATGAAGAAGCCTGCCAGCAGCGGGGTGGTCTACTTTGCCAGCGCTGCGGATCTGGCAGTAATTAGTGTGATGGTGATCCTCGGTGGAGGCTTCGAATCGAACGTCTACGTGTTTTACTTCCCCGCGCTCCTGGCTCTATCGGTCGCATTTTCGCCCGCCTCCACGCTGCTCTTCGCTGGCGGCGCAGCCGCCTTTTACACCTTCATCTCACTTGGCTCGGCGCTCTTCGGCGATATCGATATCCAGGTTCTCATCGCCAGGCTCATCATGATGACCGCGGTTGCCGTATGCGGCCAAATCTACTGGCGAATCGAACGCGATCGCAGAAGCGCGGCCGTCAAAGCGCGTAAAAGTTTGGTCACTCAGCTGAGAGAAGCGCAAGCTGCCGGCGATTGAAGCGCGGAACAAGCAAAAAAGGAGATTTTAATGAAAGAGCTACGAACTCCCCAGCAAGAAGCAGCCGAAGATATCTTCTTCGGTCAGGTCGTGATCATCTGGGCTCGCTGGTTTGTGATCCTGACCGGCGCCATCCTGGCGTTGTGGGCAGCAAGTTCCGTCAGTGAGTTGACGGTAGCCAGCCTTCTCATTGTGGCGCTCATGGCGGTGAACTTCTTCGTCCATGGCCGTTATCTCATGGAGAGACCCATCAACCAAACGCTAACCGGGCTGGTGAGCCTGATCGATCTAACAATCATCACATTGATCGTGCTGGCCTGGCGAGGACAGAACGGGCTGGATAGTCCCTTCTTTATCTTTTACTATCCCGTTCTGGCGGCATTCGCCTTTGTGTTTACGCCGCGCTTCACAGTGGCATACACGATGCTTGCCTTACTATCGTACGCGGGAGCGACGTTCGTGTCTGATCCAGCCTTCTTTATCGATCTGAAGGACCTCGAACTGCTGATCACACGGCTCATCACGCTCGCGGCAATGGGCGGTTTGGGCACCTACTACTGGCGTATTCAGCGTAATCGGCGAAGGTTGGCCAGAACCGCTCAGCCTCAGCGCTCTCGAGCGCAAGCAGGAGACTAGAGCCTTGCGAATCCTCGAACGAACGCTTCGGGTCTGGCTGAGGGCGCTCTTCCAACCAGCTGAGGACCCTCGCCAGACCTTTGCGTATTCCTACGAGCGACAGCGCAGGATGCTGGAGCGGGTACAGGCGGCACTGAAGGAGATCCAGAAGACCGAGTCCCGGCTGGCCAGCATAGCAGTAGAGCTGGAAACCAAACTCCCCTTGCTTGAGGATCAGGCACGGCAAGCAATTGGCCGTGGCCGCGAGGATTTAGCAAGGAACGCATTGGAACGGCGCGCAGTCGCTGAGATGGAGCTTGAAAATATCAGAGCCCAGATGGAAGAAGTGGGTTTGGAAGAACGTAGGCTATCGTTGGTCGAAAGCCGGCTTTCAAGCCGAATCGAGGCCTTTTACTCGCGGCAAGAAGTCACTGCAGCGCGCTTTAGCGCAGCTGAGGCGCAGGTGCAAATCCAAGAAGCTCTTACTGGCCTGTCTGATGAGCTGGCGGATCTAGGAAAATCGCTAGATATGACGGAAGCGCGAACCACACGCATGCAAGCCAAAGCCTACGCCATCGATCGACTGGTCGCTGAAGGCTTGCTGGAAGCAGCCGAAGATCGCCGGGCGGAGACCGATCTGACTCTGACGCCGGCCATCGAACGCCAGCTTCATTCGCTCAAGCGAGAGGCCGAGGAAGATGAAGATCTTAAAGCTTGAGGCGGTTCCATTTTGACTATGAGGCTTGAGCAGGAGATGGGAGTTCTTTCTTAACGCTCCGCCGCCTGCGGGTCATCGCGATGACGTTGCCGACCAAAACCAGACCCACACCTAGGACAGTAATCGGCTCCCAGGTCAGCCCTTCGAACGCGGTCGAAAAAAGCAAAGCAACGATCGGGAATAAGACCGCGATGTATCCTGC
>CAYZXF010000269.1:0-12993 GCA_964482355.1 uncultured Anaerolineaceae bacterium
GAGAGCGACGCACTCGTAGTTCGAGGGCGCACCAAAGTCACGGCCGAGCTACTTGAACAAGCAGGCTCAAGGCTCAAAATTATCGGTCGGGCAGGGGTGGGGGTCGATAATATCGACCTCGAGGCTGCCAAATCACGGGGGCTCACTGTCGTCAACGCCCCGCAGGCGGCGACCGTGGCTGTAGCTGAGCTCACGCTCGGTCTTATGCTTTCTTTGTCTCGAGACATACCCAAAGCCGACGCCAGTATGCGGCGAGCGGAGTGGCGCAAGTCCGAACTCAAAGGCTCGGAGCTTTTCGAAAAGACAGTAGGAATTGTCGGGGTCGGCCGAATTGGTACCGCGATCGCGGAGCGAGCGAGTGCGTTCGGAATGAAAGTGCTCGGTTACGACACGCTGAAACCAGAGGACGAACTTCGTAGCCGCGGGATCGAACCGACCGATTTCAACACTTTGCTCAGCAGCTCTGATTATGTGCTTGTGCACTTACCTTTGAATGAGGAAACCCGAGGAATGTTCGGCAGCGAGGCGCTGAGCAAGATGAAACCTGGAGCCCGGCTGATATCAGCCGCAAGGGGTGGGATCGTGGATGAGCCAGCGCTGCTTGCTGCACTTGAAACAGGCCATCTAGCAGGAGCAGCGCTGGACGTGTTTTCCCAGGAGCCTCCCGGAGAATCGAAGCTGCTCGTTCATGCAAAAGTGGTTTCAACTCCCCATATCGGAGCCGCGACAAAGGAAGCTCAGGCAAAAGCCGGTCGGGACATCGCGGGCGAGGTATTGGCTGCGCTAAACGGCGAGCCGCTGCGCTGGCGAGTGGTCTAGAACAGGAGAAGCATGGGAGAGCATTACGAAAAGCTTCGTGAATTGTCTGGCACGGTCTTCGATCTCGCCTCTGGTGCTGACTTGCTGAGCTGGGACATGCAGACCAATATGCCTCGAGGAGGCGCTGATGGTCGATCGCACGCGATGGCCACGCTTGCCAGCTTAGCGCATGAACATTTTATTCGGGACGACTTTGGCGAGGCGCTTACGGCGGCGGAGTCGGAGGTCCAGGGTTTGGATCCGAATTCGGACGAAGTGGGTATCGTTGCACGTCTCCGGCGAGATTTCGACAAGAGCCGGCGCGTGCCGACCGAATGGGTCGCGGAATCCAAACGAACGGTCGGACTTGCATTTAACGCCTGGGTCGAGGCACGAAAGGCTTCGAGTTTCGCCGACTTTAAGCCGCACATTGAGAAGGTCCTGGACATCAAGCGCTCGTACGTAAGTTTTTTCGAGCCGTACGACAGTCCGTATGATCCGCTACTGGATGACTATGAGCCAGGACTTAAACTAGCGAAGGTACAAGAGATTTTTGCAGAACTTCGAGAGGTGCAGGTCCCGTTGGTCCAGGCTATCAGTGATCGTTCGGATACGGTCGACGATTCATTCTTGCACGTCGCTTTTGATGAGGAAACCCAATGGGCTTTTGGCGTGGATGTGATCCGTGATCTCGGCTACGACTTTACTCGAGGTCGACAAGACAAAGCGCCGCACCCATTTAGCCAGGCCCTGAATCGAGGCGACGTACGCATTACCACTCGCGTGAACCCAAATTACATCGGCTCCGCCTTATTCGGATCGATGCACGAGGCCGGGCACGCCATTTACAGCCAGGGGATCGCTCCCGCGTTGGACCGAATTCCGACCCTCTCAGGCTCAACCCTGGAAGGAACGCATGACGCCGGGCTTGGAATGCATGAGTCTCAATCACGCATGCTTGAAAATCTTGTGGGCCGCAGCCGAGCGTTCTGGACGGCTTACTACCCGCGGCTTCAGGCGGCTTTCCCCAGTCAGCTCGGCGGCATTGATGTCGAGGCCTTTTACCGTGGCATCAACAAGGTTGAGCGCTCATTAATAAGAGTGGAGGCGGACGAGGCAACCTACAACCTTCACATATTGCTGCGATTTGAGATCGAAGCCGATCTGATCGATGGCAATCTGGCCGTTGATGATTTGCCGGAGGCCTGGAACTCCAAATTTGAGGAGTACTTGAGCATCAGACCGCCGGACGATAGACAGGGCGTACTTCAGGACATCCACTGGGCAGATGGATATTTCGGATACTTCCCGACCTATACGCTGGGCAACCTGATCTCGGTGCAGCTCTGGCAGAAACTAAGCGAAGACCTGCCCGATCTCGAAGTTCAGATCTCAAGAGGGGAGTTTGGTGAGCTCATTGGGTGGTTGAATGAAAAGATCCATCGCCACGGAGGCAAGTTCGAACCGATGGATTTGCTCAAGCGGGTAACCGGTGAGGAGCTACGCGCCAAGCCGTATCTCAAATACTTGACCGATAAGTACTCTGAAATTTACAATCTCAGTTGATCGAGACTTCCACGCATGACTCTGACTGACATACATGTACGTTTAGGAACCTCCATGCTGCTTTTTCTTTCCGTTGCTGGCGTGTGGGGCCTGGCAATCTTTTTCCTTCGTCGAAGCATCACCGGAAGCTACTGGGGCATCCTCGCCGTCGGCGAGATCCTGGTTCTAGCTCAGTTGATCGTTGGCATCATTCTGTGGATTGATGGCGCCCGACCTGCTAGAACGATCCATGTGCTCTACGGCATTGTGGCCGCTATCTCCATTCCGGGCTATTACGCCTACACCAAGGGTAGAGACGATCGGCGGGCGAGCCTGACCTATGGCCTGATCTGCTTGTTTCTGGTGGGCATCAGCATCCGCGCCATCGGTACTGCTACGTAGTCGCTTCGCCGGCAGGGCTCCACCGCGCAGTTGACTCCTCATTTAGGTACTACCACCGGGCTCCGCTTAGCTCCCACATCGAAAATACACGCAGTTCACTTTACATAAATTAGCGTTTGGCGCTCCTATCTCGTTATCAGCCCTGGCCCCCGACTTGCACCATTCCCATGATCCATGCTAAAGGTTAGCGCGGAACACATCTAAAATGGTATTGCAGCGCAGAACCTTCCACGGGGGGACGCTTCTTCTAACTGTGATTTTGGTTGGATGTACGAGCGCAACCCCCAGCCCACTGGCCATAACGGAGCCTGCGACCAGCGAGCCGATCATTGAGGCCACCGTCCCGGCCCCCACCGATGCTCCGCTCAGCGAGCCAACTCCAGCACCATTTAATTTAGCCACGCCTGCGATCGTAATCGAGCAGCCCGTTGTACCGATCGTGCCTACCCTCATCCCATCAAGCTCAGTCTTACCCGACGCGCTATTGGCCGTATATCGCCCTGGGCCCGGCTCGCAAGTGACGAGCCCTTTTCAGATTGTGGGCCGGGGTGGTCCTAGCTTCAAAGAGCGTGTGCATATTCGTTTGCTTGGCGAGGATGGGCGCGTCGTATCAGAAATGACCACGATCCTGTTCGCCTACCCAGGCAACGCTGGGAATTTTGCCACCCGGCTGGAATTCGACACACCCGCAGTAGCAGAAAGCGCTCGGCTGGAGATCAGCACCGATGGAGTTCGATGGGCCAGCCTGGATCAACTGGTCTCGGTGGATCTGGTGCTGCTTTCAGGGGGGTACCCTCGCATCCACCCGGTCGAGCATGGGCCGCAAAAGATTGCCCTGCTCGGACCCAGGGACGGCAGCGTTGTCGAAGGCGGATTGATGGTCGTGCGAGGGGCGGGTTGGACCGATTCGGAGCTACCGCTTACGGTGGAGGTGCTCAACCGAAGTGGAGAGGCCCTATCCACCCACCAGGTGCAGTTGGACTCTCATGAGCCGGGCGTGCTGGGAGCCTTCGAGCTCGTAATCCCCTATGACATCCCGTACTCTCAGTATGTTCGGGTAGTGATTCGGGAACAGAACGCAGATCCCCCTGGGCTTCGGTATTTCTCTAGCGTGGAAGTCTGGCTGAAGCCGTAAGACTACGGAGTCCCCGACTCCAACAGCACCGCAGGAATCACGATCAAACGCAGGGATACATCCGGCCGCAGTTGCGCATCCAGCTCGCGCGGCAATTTATCTAGCTGGGTCTCGGTGATCGGATCACGAGAGTACAGCGTCCCGAGCACCTCGACCTCCTGAAGCTCATGGCGGATCTCCAGGTCTGCGATTTCTACCGCTCCCCAGCTCTGCAGCTCCTTTCCAACACTCCGATCGCCAGCCAGACACCCCGGCCGAGGAGCGTGATCTCCCAGGCACCAGGCCGGAAACTGCGTCGGATAGGAATGGATTGTGAGCTTTTATCGGTTATTAAGCTTCTGGATCGCTTTTTGCAACTGTTGAAACTACGGTATAGGCTTAAGCCAAGTGGGCTGGATCACTCATCGCTGAAGGCGAAACGATGGGTTGCGCCCCCCCCATCTTCAGATGATATACTCCTCGCCCAATTTCGGCCGTATAGTTTGGAAACACGCACGCTTATGAAATCGATACTCCCTTCTTTGCCAATTGCTCTTCTAGGCATGCTGTTGGCCGTCGGAGCGGTACTCGTGTTCTTTACTGTTGGAACCCGAGTGGCCTACTCTGGACGCGCTTTGCCGGGTGTATCGGCCGCGGGCGTCTCTGTGGGCGGGCTCACCGAACCAGAGATTGAGTTAGCCCTTGGTGAGATCCTTACCTACCCTCGCTCGGGCAAAGTACTTATGACGGACGGTACGCGCCATTGGCTTGCGACGCCGGCAGAGCTTGGTGTGGCGCTGGACATCCCGAGCATGGCCGACCAGGCGCTTGCGGTGGGTCGCGATGGAGGAGCACTGCTCCAGCTCTCAGACTTTTTCAGCGCCTGGAGTTCGGGAGTCGAAGTGCCAACCACCGTGCTATTCGATCAGCGAGCGGGAGCGGCTTATTTGAACGCACTGGCTGCTCAGATCGATAGCCCGCAGCTAGAGGCGGCTCTGGGCATAAACGGCGTAGAGATCGTGATGCGTCCCGGTCAAATCGGGCGAGAGCTTCAGATCGCGCGCAATCTCGAGCAGCTGGAGCCGATCTTTGCCTCGCTGCATGACGCCGAGATCCCGCTGACGGTTGAGGAAAGCCCTCCATTGGTGCTCGATGCAACCGAGCAGGGCCAAATCGCGGCCGAAATGCTAAGCGCGCCGCTCACCATCACCGCCGCGGATGCCGGTCCTTGGACCATCGATCGGCAGAGCCTGGCGGAAATGCTGCGCTTCACTCTCAACGAAGAGCAGGGTCAATACCAGGTTGGGATCGATCAGGGCGCCCTGTTTACCTATCTCGAGCCGCTCGTGTCGGAACTGCAACGCGGATCCGAAAATGCGCGCTTTATTTTCAATGATGAGACGCGCGAGCTCGATCTGCTGGCGGAAGCCGTCATCGGACGCACGCTCGATATCTCGGGAAGCGTCGAGGCCATCAATAGCGGGTTGGCTAATGGGGAGCATGAAATCCCTCTGGTATTTACGCTCGAGCAACCAGCCGTCGGGAGCGACGCCACGGCAAAGGAATTGGGCATCACAGAAGAGGTCAGCGTGGTATCGAGCTATTTCGGGGGCTCAAGCTCAGGGCGGATCCAGAACATCGCCACCGCCTCCGCTCCGTTCCACGGACTGCTGATCGCTCCAGGCGAAACCCTGTCAATGGCGGATGTGCTGGGTGACATCAGCCTGGACAACGGCTATGCGGAGGCGCTTATCATCTACGGCAATCGCACCATCAAAGGTGTGGGCGGTGGAGTGTGTCAGGTGAGCACAACGCTGTTCCGCACCGCCTTATTTGGGGGATTTGGCATCGTCGAACGTTATCCGCACGCCTATCGTGTGGGCTACTATGAGCAGGGCCCGGGTTCACCGGGGCCAGGATTTGATGCGACGGTCTACGTCCCGCTGGTGGACTTCAAATTCACCAACGATACCGACCACTGGCTGCTGTCCGAGACCTACATCTACGGTACCCAGCTGCTCTGGAAGTTCTATTCGACCGGTGATGGCCGGCAGGTGCAAATTAGCTCCCCTCAGATCTCAGGCAAAATCGAAGCTCCCAAGCCGCTCTACAAGGAGAATCCCGATCTAAAAGAGGGCGAAATCGAGCAGGTGGACTTCGAGGCGGACGGAATGGATGTGATTGTCACTCGCACCGTAACGCGCGGTGACGATACGCTTCACCGGGATACCATCAAGACCCACTATCTCCCGTGGCGCGCGATCTACGAGTATGGTCCGGGAACCGAGCTTCCCGACAACGCAATCACCGACGAGGACTAAGCGTTCCCCCCTTTCCCACGAACGTAGCATCGGTCTGCTCCATGAGTTATCCCCAAACCCACCGCGATGGTAGAATTTGCGCCTCCACAGGGAGAGATTGATGGTTAGCGAAGAACTGCTTGAGATCCTGCGCTGCCCCCACTGCGTTCAAGAGCGGGATGGAATGCTGGTGTTGGTAAAAGACACCTGGCTAGTGTGCCAGGAAGACGCTGACTATTGCGGCCGCAAATATCCGATCCTGGACGACATCCCCGTCATGTTGATCGACGAGGGAGATAAGTGGATCTCAGTCTCCGAGGAGGACCTGCCGGTTCCGCCCCCAGAGCGATAGTGAGTGAGCTCGAGACGTTAATCAGCGAATTATCTTCAGCAGACGAAGCCCGCGCGGCACGGGCACTCTCCCAGATTCCTCAGCGCGGCGAACCCGCGCTTGAATTCCTCCTAAACCTGTTAGCTTCTCCCGAGCCCGATCAGCGTTGGTGGGCAATCATGGCTCTCTCGAGTATCGATGACCCGCGTGCCAACAAGGCGCTGATCGAATCGCTCAGCGATGAAGATGCAACCGTGCGCCAATGTGCGGCCGCCGGGCTGCGTCAGCACCCGGTCCCGGATGCTGTGCCACGTCTGATTGAGACCCTGGGAGATGAAGATCGCCTGCTTGCCAGGCTGGCTTCCGGAGCATTAGCTACGGCTGGTAAACATGCGATACCGCCATTGTCGCAAGCGATGAAGTCGGAAGTGCCTCAGGTGAGAATTGAGGCCGCGCGTGCCCTGGGGCAGACCGGGGATCCAGATGCCATCCCTACCTTGTTCGCAGCGCTAAATGACACTTCGGCCGTGGTCGTGCACCTGGCCGAAGTAGGACTCGAACGCCTGGGAGTGGGAATGGTGTTCTTCAGGCCGTAATCACCCACGCCAGCCACGCACCAATCATCAACGCCCCGAAGACCAGCTTCACACCAAACGAAGCTCCGTAACCAAGGCCCATCCCGAGCATGGCGCGACCCGCCTGGCGCCAATCTCGCAGGCGTATGTATTCAACGATGAAGGTCCCGGCCAGCAAGCCAATAATGAGTCCGAATGGCGGCAAGACGAACAGACCGATCGTGCCGAGGATGAGGCCCGCGAATATAGCCTTGTAGGAAGCACCCGCCATTCGAGCCCCTGCCCCACCGACGTAGGTTTCGGCCAGAATTCCCACCACTCCGAGCAAGGTAATGAGCCCAAACAGCCAGGGGCCCCACTCTCCCCAACCAACCAGCAGGCCGTAGCCGAGAGCCGCGGCCCAGATCAGCAGCAAGTCTGGGAAGAACGGGATAAAGATTCCAACCATGCCGGCCAGCATGAGCACACCGGCCAGGATGGTCCAGAGCATGTTCACTAGTCTTCAGGGGTAATTCGTTCCGCGCCGCCCATCCAATAGCGCAGCACTTCCGGAACGACAATGCTGCCATCTGCCTGCTGATAATTCTCCATGACCGCGATCAACGTGCGCGGGATGGCAAGGCCGGAGCCGTTAAGCGTGTGCAGAAATTCTGGTTTAGCCCCTTTTTCCGGTCGATATCGAATCCCGGTCCTGCGTGCCTGGAAAGCTTCGCAGTTGCTGACGGAACTCACTTCCAGCCACTCTCCCGATCCGGGAGCCCAGAGCTCGAGGTCATATTTCTTTGCTGCTGTAAATCCTAAATCCGCGGTCACCATTTCCACCACTCGGTACGGGATCTCCAGTGCCCTGCACACATCCGCCGCATCTTCCAAAATCTGATCCAGGGCTTCGTAGGAATCCTCCGGCGTCGTTAACTTGTATATCTCAACCTTGTCGAACTGGTGGCCGCGCTTGATTCCCCGCACATCCCGGCCGCCGGAAAACTTCTCTCGCCGGAAACAAGGGGTATAAGCCACGTAGCTCAGCGGCAGCTGTTCCACATCTAGGATTTCGTCTCGATGCAAGTTTGTGAGCGGGATCTCGGCCGTGCCAATTAGCCACAGGTCATCCTCGGCATCGCGGTAAATGTTGTCGGCAAACTTGGGAAGCTGGCCCGCACCCCACATGCATTGCTCTTTGACGATTGAAGGAGGATAGATTTCAGTGTAGCCATGCTGCGTCACATGTAGGTCGAGCATCCACTGGATCAGCGCGCGCTGAAGCCTGGCTCCGGCCCCCTTGAGCACATAGAACCGGCTGCCCGAGAGTTTGACCCCGCGCTCAAAGTCCAGGATCCCAAGCTGTGGGCCCAGATCCCAGTGGGGCTGCTGCTCGAAGTCGGACTCACGCAGCTTGCCTTCCTCTTTCAGAACGGCGTTTTCGCTTTCATCGGCTCCAATCGGCACGCTTACATGCGGAAGATTGGGCACCTGAAACATCATTCCCTGCAGCTCCTCATCGTTTCCGCGCAGATCGGACTCCAGATCCTTGATGCCCTCATTAACGCTGCCCATCGCGTCGATCAACGCTTGTCGCTCGTCCCCCGCCTCCATGCGGCCGATTTTCTCGGAATTCTGATTTCGTTCCTGCCGCAAACTCTCGAGCTTTTGGAGGATTTCTCGCCGTTTTCGATCCAGATCAACGATGTCGTCGATCGGCGCCTCGGTCCCCAGCGTAGCGATCGCTTGCTTGACCGCTTCGGGATCTTTACGGATCAGCTGGATATCAATCATGAAACCCTCTCCTCACAACGACATGCGCCCCCCGCCTGTCGGACGAGGGGCACACCGCATTCGTGAATAGTATAGAAATCGGTTGTACGGTGTCAAGCACGCCCCATTTTGGCTTAAGCGACCAGGGTTTGACAATCCGTAAGTAGCAACTTATCCTCAGCCTGGGACGGAGGCGTTCTTTGAATGGATATCTTCGACAAAGCCTATAACTGGACGGAAGCGGATCTGGCGAGGGAGATGGGGCTCTATCCGTACTTCTTGCCCCTGCAAGATACAGAGGGAACTGAGGTAGTCGTCGATGGTCGCAAGATCCTCATGATCGGTTCCAACAACTACCTCGGACTGACCACCGATCCGCGCGTTCGGGAGGCGGCGATCGAAGCCGTGAAGCGCTACGGCACCAGCTGTACGGGTTCCCGATTCCTCAACGGTACGCTGGCTCTGCATCAGGAAGCCGAGGCACGGCTGGCAGACTACGTGGGGATGGAAGCCGCGCTGGTCTTCAGCACCGGATATCAGGTCAATCTCGGTACGATATCCGCATTGATAGAACGGGGTGACGTAGTGGTGCTCGACAAGGACGACCACGCTAGCATCGTCGACGGTGCCATGCTGTCCTTGGGCGAGGTCCGACGCTTTGCCCACAACGATATGGACCATCTCGATCGGGTGCTTGGAAAGATCGATGATGATACCGGAGTGCTGGTCGTCGTTGATGGCGTTTACAGCATGGGTGGCGACCTGGCTCCTCTCCCCGAGATTATCCCGATCGTCAAAAAGCATGGGGCGCGTCTAATGGTCGACGATGCACACAGTATCGGGGTGATGGGCGCTGGTCGCGGAACGCCGGCTCATTTTGACGTCACCGAGGATGTCGATCTGATTATGGGTACCTTTAGCAAGTCATTCGCTTCGCTGGGGGGATTTATCGCAGGTGAGGCGGAAGTGATGGACTTCGTACAACACCGCGCGCGGTCCTTTATCTTTAGTGCCTCGATGCCGGCTGCGAACGTCGCCGCGGTTCTTGCCGCGCTCGAGATCATGGAGAACGAACCAGAGCGCATCGAGCGGCTATGGGAAGTGACGGAGCGCATGCGAACCGGACTCGAAGAGATGGGCTTCGAGATGGGACCGAGCACGACGCCAATCATCCCCATCATGGTGGGGGAGATGAACAAGACCCTCATGGCCTGGAAGATGTGCTTTGAAGCCGGGCTCTACACAAACGCGGTCATCCCACCCGGAGTACCGCCCGACCAGTGTCTACTGCGCACCAGCTACATGGCCACTCATACCGATGAGCAGATCGATCGGGCGCTCAACATCCTGGGCGAGGTCGGCCGGGAGCTGGAACTGATTGAGTGACCGCGTCCTCGTCACTGGCGCGACGGGTTTCATTGGTCACCATGTAGTAGAAACACTCTTGGAAAGAGGCGACCAAGTCGCCTGCCTCGTCCGGCCCACTTCCGACACGTCCGGTCTTCCTTTAGATAAACTCGAGCTGCGCACCGGCGATGTGACGGATCCAGCTTCTCTCGATGCGGCAGTCGAAGACATCGATGTTGTCTACCAGCTTGCTGGGGCGCTCGAAGCCCGCTCGCTGGCGGAACTCAATTTGGTGAATGAGGCCGGCCCACGCAATATGGCTGCTTCCTGCGCACGGCTTGAGGAGCCTCCCGTACTCGTATTGCTCTCATCGTTGGAGGCAGCCGGGCCTGATATTCTTGGACACCTCCGCACAGAGCAAGATCGATCTGATCCTGTGAGCAATTACGGGCGTAGCAAGCTGGCTGGAGAACGTGCAATCATTGAATTCGCAGCTGATGTACCGATCACCATCGTCCGTGCGTCGGGCGTGTTTGGTGAGCGTGATCGAGAGACGCTCGAAGTCGTCAAAGCGTTTCGGGTCGACGGTCTCGACCTGTACACCGTACCGCGCGCGCATACCACCATGCTGAACCTGATACACGCCCGCGATCTTGCTGATTTGCTCATTCTTGCTGCGGAGAAAGGCGAGCGCATTGAGCCCAGCGGGCGGGCGCCTGAAACTGCTGGTCAGGGGCTTTACTACGCGGCAGACAAGGAGCGAATGACTCTGGGTGAGGTAGTTGGCAATGTCGCGCAGGCCATCACGCAAAATCGGATCCGCATCTTCAGCTTGCCGATCGGGTTCGCCTGGATTATGGCGGGGGCTTCAGAAGCGTGGGCCCGGATCCGCGGCCAGTCGCCGGGCATCGTCAATCTAGATAAGGTTCGCTCATTCGCAGCCGGATCGTTCACTTGTTCGTCCGACAAGTCTGCCCGGCAGCTCGGGTTTGCTCCCTCGCTCGCCCTGAACGAACGGTTGAATCAAACCATCGCCTGGTATCAAGATCAGGGATGGTTGTAGGCTCATGATCCGGCATTGCATGCCTGCGCCTTTGATCAGTGTGAAACATTTATGACACAAAGACACATCGAAACGTACATCATTCGGCATGACGAGTGCGACGCTTACGGCGTTCTAAACAACACCGCCTATTTAAGACTGGCTCAGGAAAGTGCATGGCGGCATTCGATCGCGGCTGGATTCGGATATTCGTATTATGAGGAATTAAATCGGGCATGGGTCGCTCGCGATTCCTTTATTGAGTACATTCGGCCGGTGACCTATGGGCAGGAACTGGCAGTGACTACCTACATACCCAGTACTCGACGGGCGATTGCTCGCAGGGCGTTTGAGTTTCGGCTTGATGACGTACTGGTGGCAGAAGCCCGCTCGGATTATGTGTTCCTTGATATCGAGCGCCAGGCGCCGGCGAGCATCCCCTCCGAAATCTTCGATGCACTCTCCACCGCAGAGGATCCTCCGGCGCGACTGGTGCGAGAGCCGTTTCCGGATCCCGCTCCAGCCCCGGCTGGCGCTGTCACCTGGAAACGCCGAGTCGAATGGCGGGATGTCGACCCATTTGGGCACCTCAACAATGCCTCCTATCTTTCCTATACGCAGGAAGCGGCAATCGAAGCTGGCCTGGTCTACGGCGTCACCCATGCCAACTCCTCAGAAGCTGGGTTGGGTTGGGCAATGAAACGCAACCGAATCGAGTATTTGCGGCCTGCGCTGCCGGATGAAGAACTGCAAATTGAAACCTGGCTGACGTCGCTGCGGCAGGCCAGCGCGGTTCGTTTTTACTCCATTACTCGGGTTTCAGACGGGGAGCAGCTTGCGCGCGCAGAATCTCATTGGCTTACGGTGGATCTGGATTCGGGGAAACCGCGACGCCTACCGCAGTGGATGCGCGAGGCTCTGGCTCCTAACGTCAGCGGGGGAAGCTAAAAGCTTAGGGGAATCAGCAAATTGAGGGCTAGGCCGGCCACGAAGAGCAGCCCGGCTCGTTTGTTATGGTAGAAAGCCCAGCTGACGTACCACAACGGCCAGACCGTATAGCCTTCGGGCGGCTCGCTGGGCTTAGGCTCTCGATAAAGTTGAAGCGCCGTCCTGAGCCTTGGCAACGCCAGCGCCACCAGCAGCACCCACACCCCTAGAGTACCCGTCAGCACCAGCACCAGGACCACTAAATAGAAACCCACCATCAACCCCATATTGATCCGAAGCGAGGCTTTCTCTCCCAGGATCACGGGCAAGGTACGAATGCCTTTTTGTTTGTCAGCGTCGAGCTTGTCGATGTGTTTTCCCATCAAGACCGTGGTCACTGCAATCGCGTACGGAATAGTCGCCAGCCACACTCCGGCTGTGGGCATGGATCCAGCCGTCACGAAGTAGGTTCCGCCAATCATGAGCGGTCCCCAAACCAGAAACACTCCCGGCTCACCGAAACCATGATGCTTCAGCTTGAGAGGCGGTGCGACGTAAAAGAAGCTAATGAACAGGCCGGCCAGGGCGAACACTAAGGTCGGCCAACCGGCGCGTGCGATAAGCACGATCAAAATCGCAAGGTTCAGCGCGTTCCCCAGGAAAACCGCAGTGCCAAGCCTCCTCTTCGAGACCAATCCTCCGAGCACCGGGTGCGGCGCATACTGAACCCGGGCATAGTCGTCCGTGTCCACGCCGCCTTCCATGTCGAAATAGTCGTTGTTCATATTATTTGCGGCGTGCGCAATGATCAAACCGAAAAAAGCCAGCGCGAAGTTCAACCAGTCTGGGTTTTCGGCGAC
>CAYZXF010000270.1:0-14799 GCA_964482355.1 uncultured Anaerolineaceae bacterium
CATCACGTCGAGGGCATAGGAATTGGCTATATACCCCCGCATCTCGATAAGAATATTTACGACGAAGCGCGGCCGATCGATGAGACGCAAGCACGAGAGATGGTGAGGGCTCTTGCCAGAAAAGAGGGAATATTCACTGGAACGTCCAGCGGATTGAATGTGGTTGGAGCCATCGAACTGGCCAAGGAACTTGGGCCCGGAAAGACGGTTGTAACTATCGCCGTCGATACGGGGCTTAAATACCTCGCAGGCGATCTTTTCTCAGATGGAGCCTAGAGTCAGCTTGGCTCTTGCCTCGTCGCTCAAAGACCAGATAGCAGCCAAGCATGACCAGGTCTGCAAACGTAAATAGTCCCTGGAGCAGCCAAATCGGTCCTAATGGTAAGCTGACCACATACAGCCAGTTGATCAAGTTTCCGCTGGCGCTCAAGCCTATGTGACTCAGGCTGTAGGAATGCAGGTCCCGCGTTTTAATGGCCTTCGTCAACATCGGCACCTTACTGCTGGCGAATATGGCCGCTGAAGCAAACCCTGCGAGCATCTGAACCGATTCGAATTCCATCCAGTCTCCTGCAGATCCCTAATTAGCTTCGCTGGCCGTTTGCTCGATCCAAAAACGACGGCCAAATCAAATGATTCTTAGCCATGTCGTCGAATCGGACTAGGACGGTGCCATCCGGCCAGTGTGCCAGCACCCGCCCGGTTCCAAAGCGGCCATGGCGCACATTTTCGCCCAATCGCAGCTTTGGCTTTGCAGCAGATGAGGCCCCTTGAGACCCGTTGCTACTTGCAGTACGTGACTTCTCAAACGGCCTGACATCAGTAGAGCGAAGGCTTGTTTTCAGCGGCGTAAGAGTATGATTTGTAACGAATTTCGACAGAAGCCCGACGTTCAGTTTTGCATTTGACAGCGTGTTCATGACGCCTCCTCAATTTGGCTGGATCTTCTAGCACTGAACATGGCCGTACAGTAGCAACCTGAGGTCTCCACGGTGTCGGTCCAGGCGTCTTTGAACGTCTTTTGGGATTGGTTCGGAGCGATTGAGGGTTAACGACGAAGCGATGTGTGATTGTCTCAAGAAGACGAAATGCCCGTGAATCTGACGACTCTTGAGCCGGCACGTCGTGTGCCGAAGGAATCTTAGTTTGCTTGAAATCCGCCTTTTAGGGCAGTTCGACCTGCGACAGGAGGGTATCACTATTGAGATCTCGTCCCGTCCCGCAAAGACATTACTAGCCTACCTGCTCCTAACTGGTGGGACGCACCATCCGCGCGAGAGACTTGCGGGATTGCTTTGGCCAGAATCTACGGAGCGCAATGCTCGGAAAAATCTGCGTCAAGCCCTGTGGCATCTTCGAAAATCCATCGGAGAGGGATACCTGATAGCAGATACCGAATCCA
Source organism: uncultured Anaerolineaceae bacterium (assembly GCA_964482355.1). Lineage (GTDB taxonomy): Bacteria > Chloroflexota > Anaerolineae > Anaerolineales > E44-bin32 > JADFRG01. The sequence goes on from CAYZXF010000270.1 coordinate 1,403, forward strand.
TCGCTTTTTCCTCAAGCTCTGAATATTGGCTAGACTCTGCCATTTTGGAGGATCCAGTTGAGCAGAACATGGAGATGGTGGTTTCCCTATACGAGGGAGAGTTGCTTCCCGGCTATTACGAGGACTGGGTTCTTCTTGAGCGTGATCGGCTGAGCGCGGTCTTCGAACGCAAGATTCAGCGATTACTGACCCAGCTTCTGCAGGATCAACGCTGGACAGATGCGCGTTCTTGGGCTGAGCGTTGGATTTCCGAGGGCCAGATTCCTGAAGCCGCCTATCGGGGTCTTATGGTGGCATTCGCCGCTACGGGTGAACTATCGAAGGTGGAATCGAGCTATCAAAGATGCGTTGAAGCTCTCGGAGTGGAGATTGGGGTCGACCCGTCGAGTGAGACGCAAGCGCTATATGAAGGCTTGATGGCTGGCAACACAGAATCGATTCCTTCTAAGCAGGATGGACTGGGAAGGGAAGGCCCACCCAGAGGGAGTGGGAAAACCTTGCCCGCTCAAGCCACAGCTTTTGTTGGTCGAGAACAAGAACTCGCAGCGACCAAGCAGCTTCTTGCAGATACCCGACTACTGACCCTGACCGGCCCTGGCGGGATAGGAAAAACACGGCTTGCACTCGAGATCGCCGACCAGGTGTTGGATCAATTCGACCATGAAGCATATTTTGTAAGCTTGGCCGCCGTTCGTGCGGATGGCCACATCATTCAAATCGTCGCCGATGCACTTGAATTCCCTCTCTCAACCCAAGCTGAACCGGAAGAGCAGTTGCTTCACCATCTGCGGAACAAACAGCTGCTATTAATAATGGATAACTTCGAGCACGTGTTGGAGGGAGCTAGTGTTGTCAGCAGGATCTTGCAAGCCGCACCTGGAGTGAAGATTTTGGCTACTTCCCATGAAAAGCTGGAACTGAAGGGGGAGACAGCTTTTGCTCTTGCGGGGCTGAACTTCGAGAATACAGAGCAACCCGACAACCCACTGAGTACTGACGCCGTCGAATTGTTCGTGCAGAGCGCGCAACGAGCGCGACCAGGATTCGAGCTGTTCACCGATGATCTCGAGCTGGCGACGCGGATTTGCGAAATGATTCAAGGGATGCCGCTTGCCATTGAGCTAGCTACTGCCTGGCTTGACACACTCACTCTCGAGGAAATCTCAGAGGAGCTGCAACGAAGCCTGGACATTCTGTCTACCGAGATGCGAGATGTTCCGGAACGCCACCGAAGCATCCGCGCGGCTTTTGACCACTCGTGGTCGTTGATCAACGAGACCGAGCGAGGAGTCTTCATGCGTCTCTCGGTCTTCCGTGGGGGCTTTGCGCGCGATGCGGCCCACCACGTTGCAGGAGCCTCGCTAGAGCTGTTAGCAGCATTGGTTAGAAAATCGTTCGTGCGGCATGATCCGAAGCTTGGCCGCTTCGAGGTCCACGAGCTCATGCGCCAATACGCGGAAGAAAGGCTCAAGGAGAACCCCGACGCGAGCCTGTCCGCTCATGAAGCCCACGCCTCGTACTACGCGAAGTTCATGAGCAGTCGATGGAATCATCTCAGAGATGGCAGGCAGATCGCGGCGCTCGAGCAAATTGATGCCGACATTGAAAATGTTCGAGCGGCATGGCGAAACTGTATAGACCAGAAAGATACATCCCGGCTGCGGCTATTCATCCAGAGTATTCGGCTGGTATATACCATTCGCGGCTGGAACTATGCTGGGATGGAGCTATTTGCTGGAGCGGTCGAGGCCTTGGAATCAGCTCATGGTGATGTGGAGGCAGAGGCCCTTAGGGCGCTGTCGCTGGCACACAAAGGGTTTTTTATGGCCTGGCTTGGGCTCGCAGAGCAGGGAATTGAGCTGACGAGAGAGGGCGCGGCGGTCTTGCGACGACTGAATCGCCCTATCGAACTGGTATTCGCCCTAAATGGACAGACTTTATGCGCCCAATACCTAAATCTGCAAGATGAGGACGAGCAAGCAGCACGAGAGATGGTAAAGATAGCGGCTGACAACAACGATAAATGGCTCGAAGCTTTTTCGCTTTTCCCGCTTAGTACGGCGCTTGTCCAAAAGAATGACTATGTTGAGGCAGGCCGCATAGCAGAACAAAGTCTGCGGATCAGTGAAGAAATTGGGGATTCGATAATCGCGCTCTTCAATTTATCGGCGCTCGGTGCGGTTGCGTTCAATCTCGGAGAGTATGGGAAAGCTCGTGATTATTATCTCCGTTCCCTGAGCAGGTCGGAGAAGTTGAGCTACCGCTGGGCGATCGAAAACGCTTCAAAGTATCTGGGTGCTGTAGCCATGGCAATGAACGAAACCGAGGCGGCCGAAGGCTATTTCCGTGAGAGTCTCCGCATAGCTGAGGAAATTGGCCTCGGACGCGACACCATTAATTTGTTGTACGAATTTGCACGAGTGCGAGTGGCGCAGGATCGAAAAGACCGAGCGGTGGAGTTGTTATCGCTAGCCCTCGAGCATCCCGCCAGTCGCCAGGCGAGGTTTGGCGAAGGACTGATTCAAGATAGTGCGCAGAGCCTGCTCGATGAACTTGTTGAAGAGGGGACACCGGGAGATTACGCTCAGGCCATCAAGCGCGGCAAGGGATTGGAGCTCGATGAGGTGGTCGAGGAATTAATTTCGATGGGTAGCCAAGGGTAATTTGGAATTCACGACTGACCCCATGGAAGGAGGCTAGAATGCCAAACTACATTTGCGTAACTTGCGGAACCCAATACGCTGAGTCAAATAAGGCTCCACCTCGATGCCTAATCTGTGAGGATGATCGACAGTACGTCAACCCCGAAGGGCAAACCTGGATTGCCCCGGATGATCTAAAAGGTGACCACTACAACGTTCTGATTTCATTGGAACCAGGTCTAACCGAGGTTGTCACTGAGCCGAAGTTTTCGCTCGGAGGACGGGCGTTGCTTGTACAGGCATCCGGAGGTAATGTACTTTGGGATTGCGTCAGCCTGGTCGACACCGCAACCGTTGAGGCGATCGAGACCTTGGGAGGGATAGCGGGAATTGCGCTGTCTCATCCCCACATGTTCGGAAGCATGATCGAATGGAGTCACGCGTTTGGAAACGTGCCAATCTGGCTCCATGCCGACTACAAGCAATGGAATCAGCGACCTGACCCCGTAGTGGAATTCTGGGAGGGGGAAAGTCATAATTTGGAGGTAGGAGTGACGCTCCATCGTTGCGGCGGCCATTTCAAAGGCGCGACAGTTCTGCTGTGGCCTGATGGAGCGGAAGGCCGCGGTGTGCTCTTAAGCAGCGACACCATCCTTGTGGCACCCGATCGGCAACACGTTTCATTCATGTACAGCTACCCCAACCACATTCCGCTTTCGGCGAGCACTATAGACGAAGTTGTCGATGCGGTAGAGCCCTTGCGGTTCGACAGAATGTATAGTCATTTTCACCACAGGGAAATCGAGTCGGATGCCAAGGGTGCGGTGCAGCGGTCCGCGGAAAGATACAAGCAGGCAATTGGACTCCAGAACTAGTTGTTGCTCAAGCGGTTGTAGGGGTTTCTGTCAATGTGTCCCGCCAATGGCCTCATACTTCGGTGTCGTCTAAGACCTGAGTGATCTGACGCGCAGTTTGCGCTGCGATCTCCAGAACCCTTAATTAGGGATGGAGTAATCATAGGATGCCCATGAAACGAAGATCCATCATCTCCCCAGAAGATCAAAAGGTGACCTTCGTCGAGCTGTTCTACGACCTCGTGTTCGTGTTCTCCGTAACACAGATCGTCGGCCTGCTGCACAATGAACTTTCGTGGATCACGGTAGGTCAGGCGATCCTAGTGTTCTGGTTAGTGCTGTTGGGGTGGGGTCAGTTCACGTGGGCCTTGAATGCTGCTGACACGACACACTATTTAGTCCAGTTCGGTGTGCTGGTGGCGGCAGCATTTGCCCTCTTCATGGGTATAGCGCTTCCGGCAGCATTTCAGGATCGTGCGTTGTGGTTCGCCATCACATACATTTCAGTGAGAGTGATTGGAATGATACTGTTCTACCTTGTAGCCTTAGAAGATCCTAAGCTGCGTGCAGCTCTTCGAACCTGGATCGGACTATCAACTTTGGGGCTCATCGCGGTTCTGGTGGGGGCGGCTTTGGGAGGTGCAGCGCAGTACTGGCTCTGGAGCCTGGCGATAATCCTCGACCTCTTTTCCGCGGCTATCGGCGGACAGGCGGAGGATTGGAATATACACCCCGAGCACTTCAGCGAACGTCATGGATTATTCGTGATCATTGTTTTAGGTGAAACATTGATTGTCGCTGCTAGTGAAGCTACTGGGGCACTCTTGAGCTTCAGCCTTATCGCGGTAGGCGTTCTTGCGGTCGCAATCACCAGCGCGCTTTGGTGGAGTTACTTCGTGCGAGCCAAGCCCATACTGGATCATGCTCTGGAATCTTCGAATGGTGCCGAGCGGTCAATGATGGCAAGAGATGTCTACAGCATGTTGCATTTCCCTATGCTGTTTGGGTTGATCGCATACGCCTCAGTAGTTGAAACGGCTGCGGCCCATCCGGACGAGCCGCTTTCCTTGGCGGCAAGAGCGATGCTTGCCGTCGGTTTGGTCCTTTTTGTCGGTGGGATGGCGGTTGCCGTATGGCGGGCGACTGGTGGCAGGATGTGGGCTCGTGTGATTCTGATTCTTACGACCGCGACAGCGATCGTTGCAGTCACCGGAATCAGCGCATTGGTCTCCCTTGGGGTTGCTCTCATAGGCGTCATCGCAATCTTGGTGCTGGAGCAACGAGTTGGAATTCCAATTGCGTCTGAACAGCAGCAGGCCAAGACTCCTCAATAGACCCAGAAGGTGAACTCGTTGACATCCGTGTTCGCCTCAGCAAGTCCGGCGAACGCGAAATGAGCGCATCCTCCAATTACTCTCTCTTGGCAGGAATCGCCACGCTTGCTGCGCTGGCATCTGGCCTCAACAATTGCCGCGTTCGATTTCCAGCCTAAGAAATAAGTGAGCAGACTGAGCCCGCACCGTGAAAAGCATGCGATATACTTACTTAGCCAGCTAACAAAATAAGTCGTGTAAGGATGGATCAGTAAGGGTGTGTAAGGGGAGATCAAGAAGGTCACGGAGTGATGAATCAAGAGGCAATTACCGAAAGCACGGGTTATTTGTTGGCCCGAGTCTGCAAGACACATCGCAATAGGGCGAGGGAATTGCTCGCGACCATCGACTTATATGTCGGCCAGGAGATGTTTTTGCTGCAACTATGGGAGCGGGACGGGCTTAGCCTGTCGGAAATGGCAGAGCTAGTTCATGTGCAACCGGCAACCGCCAGCCGTATGCTGGATCGAATGGAGGCAGGTGGGTTGGTTGACCGCCGCCAGGACGCGAAAGACGGGCGAGTCTCTCGAATCTACCTCACGCAGGAAGGCCGCAATTTACACGGACCCGTTCTCAATATGTGGGCAGAGCTCGAGAATATCAGCATGGCCAACCTGACCACCGACGAACGAATCTTACTCCGTCGTCTTCTTCTGCAGGTGTATCAAAATCTTAAGAGCGAGGAATAGCCCATTTTTTTGGTCATTTAGTTAGCCGACTTAGTTGCGTAATCTACTGGGAGACTCGAAATGCTGAATAAGAGTAGGGTCCAAATTCGGAACGGAACGCTGTTATTCGGCAGCGCTATGACGGTGCTGGCAGGCGCCACCATCGCCCCGGCACTGCCGGAGATGAGTCGAGCCTTCCAGGATATTCCGAACGCCGAGTTTCTGGTCAGGATGTTGTTGACGGTTCCTGCCCTGTTCTCGGCCATTGGCGCGCCCTTTTCAGGTATTCTGCTCGATCGATGGGGGCGAAAACCCGTATTGATTGTGGCTGTAATCCTATACGGCTTGGCTGGAGCGTCGGGCTACGTATTGGGCTCGCTCTACGGCATATTGGCCGGCCGGGCGCTCCTAGGTCTGGCAGTTGCCGGCACGACAAGCGGCTTTACTACGCTAATCGCAGACTACTTTTCCGGCCGCAAACTTAGCAAATTCCTGGGATATCAGGCCGCGTTCATGGCATTTGGCGGCGCGGTCTTCCTAATTGTCGGCGGACTATTAGCAGATATCGGCTGGAGGCTTCCGTTCCTGCTTTATCTTTACGCGTTCGGCATATTGCTCGGCGTCCTATTCGCCATTGATGAACCTGAGATTGAGAGAGCAGCTGGCGAGCAACAATCTCAGGATGACGCCGCTGCGGTGCCCTATCGGAGGGTTGCGCCTATCTATGCAGTGGCCTTTGCCTTGACGATGTTGTTCTTCATAGGCCCTGTGTTATTGCCATTCCTTCTAACCAACCTGGGTGACATCAGCAATAGCCAGATCGGGATGGCTCTGGCGTTATCGGTGCTGGTTGGTGGTGTCTTTGCGCTGCAATATCAGCGCGTCAAGCAGCGCCTATCGTTTCAGGCAATTAATACGCTGGTCTTTCTAGCCGTCGGACTGGGCTCCTTGATCATCGGAATATCATCCGAGTATGCCGGCATACTTATTGGGTTGGTGATATCGGGGATCGGTGTCGGCCTCTCGTTACCGAACTTTAACCTGTGGCTGCTCACCGTCATCCCAGCCGCCGCGCGCGGCCGAGCCGTGGGCTACTTAACAACAGCGGTATTCCTCGGGCAATTCCTCTCACCTATCGCGATCCAACCCATCGCATCTCAGGCGGGGTTCTCTGCCGCTTTTTCCGTGGCCGGAGTGATCTCGTTATTGCTTGGCGGGGTGTTCCTTGCATCGACGATCCTTCGATCCGCTGGGCCAGGAGCGGAGGAGCAATCGGAGGCACCGCACGAAGAAACATCATGAATAACGAGTGGACAGTCGCCAACCACATTGCCCTTCAACGATTCGAAGTACGCATCGACGACCAGATTGCCGTGCTTAACTATCGGATAGATGGCAGTCGCGTGACTTTTTTTCATGCGGGCGTCCCGCAAAACTTGGAGGGGAGGGGCATCGGCAGCGCCATGGCGCGTGATGCGCTCGAGTATGCCAAAACTGAGCACTTGGAAGTTGTTCCGCTATGCCCGTTTGTGCGCGCCCACATCGAGAAGCACCCAGAATATCGACCGATGGTAGTTAGAGAATATCGAGGCTTATGACCATGAAAAACCCGCGTTTCACAGGCGATGTCGTTAACGTGATCATCGTCGGTGACTTCCTGATCGGCGTTACGGCTCCCGCCATAGCGTTTATTCTCTTGAAAGGAGAGATCTAAAATGAAAGTTTTCGTAACTGGACCAACTGGATATGTTGGTGGAGCGATCGTCAAGAATCTGACAAGTGCAGGACACACCATCGTGGGAATGGCACGTTCAGATGAATCGGCGGCGAAGCTCCAAGAGCAGGGACTGGAGGTTCACAGAGGAGAGCTCGCCGATCCAGATAGTATGGCCAAGGGTGCTGAGCTGGCGGACGCCGTCATTCACACCGCGTTTCCTCAAATGGGTCCTGGCACGAACTTCGAAGAAATGGGAAAAATGATGACAGCCGCAGTAGCGGCGATGGTCGATGCTCTCAAAGGTACTGACAAGACGTTCATTCTTACCAGTGGGGCCGGCGGCTACGGCGACACCGGCACCACTGCTGTCGATGAGAGCACGCCGATCGTCGCGCCGACTCACGCGCCCAATGAACAGACTGTCATGGGGGCTACGGCGGACGGGGTCCGTACAATCATCATGCGGCTGACGATCGTCTACGGCTACGGCGCCAGCAACACTATCATGGCGTGGATTAACCAATCCCGGAAACTGGGCGGCGGCATCTACATTGGTGAAGGTGATTCTGTGATGAGCTCGATCTATCTCGATGATCTGGCCGAGCTGTATCGATTGGCACTGGAGAAGTCCGAACCGGGCGAGGCCTATAATGCCGCGGACGGATCGATACTGAAGACGAAAGTCGTAGCGGAAGCGATAAGCCATGCTGCTGGGCTCGGAGGCAAGACCGTCTCGATCCCGCTCGATGAATTGGAAAAGGCGGGCTTCATTGGTAGGCTCATAGGGACAAGCAAAGTTGTTTCGATAGAAAAGGCCAAGCGTGTGTTGTCCTGGAACCCCACGGGTCCATCTCTAATGGATGAGCTGAGCAAAGGCTCGTACTCTAACTGACCAGATATCCGGTAAATCCTATGCCCAAGTAGGATCGCTTCAAGCGATATTTCATCTAGATCCTTGTAGAGGTGAGGCACACTCTCTGGCGGTGTTAGTTCCAGAGTAAGTGTCTCGCGCCATTTCTGGCAATGGGCTTCAGCAATGGGGAGGCCTAACCCATCGATTTGCAGGAATTATGCTAAAAAAACAGAAGACGACCGATCATGAGGATCGCAATTGCAACAAGGGCAACTGCAACAATTCGCCGCAGCTGGTCGGGTCGGACCGCGTGGGCAATACGCGCTCCTAGGAGAACCCCGATCGATTGGATAACCCCCAACATTGTGCCTAGTAGCAGATCAATCTCACCAAACAAGCTGAAGCCTATCGCCGCCGCGGCGGCAATTGGGATTTGAACGGGTTGGCTCACCGCGATCGCCGTTAGCGCTTGTACATTCATAAACATCAGTACCGGTACGAGTAACACCGGGCCTCCCGTTCCTGTCAGTGCTGAGCCAAAACCCATCAGAAAACCTAACAACACCAGCAACCCCCTGCCGAGCGAAGATATTTCTCGCTCCCCTCGAGAGCGCGAAACAAGGATATTTAATCCAGATGCCAATATCAGCGCTGCAAGCAGCAGGCTGAGGTGGGTACTTGAAAGGCCTACGTTCGCACGTGCGCCTAAGAATGCGCCAGGAAGAATGCCAATCGTCAGCCACCACACAACTCCCCAAGGGATGCTGCCTCTGCGCCCGTATGCAATAGTGCCCACAATGCCCGTGAACAGGAAACTCCAGCTGCTCATCGCGGTTGCGAGGTGCAGATCGACGCCGAGACCGAAGGCGAGGAACGGTGCCAGCAATACCCCGCCGACCCCAAAGGTGCCGATCATGGTGCCCGTTATCAACCCAACGATCAAGAGAAGTGGCGACATACTTCAGGCCATTGGCATAAGCGAGGTGAAATCATACAAAACTAGATGCAGTTTGGAAAACAAATCCCGCGCGAAGATTGAGCAGACTGCGCTCGCAGGTGCGCATACTTTTCTTCGGCTACATCTAAGCTTGCGCCGTCCACTTAGAGGGACCAGATTAGAATTGGCCGATGACCTATTCGACCAGGAACCCGTGGCCTCTGACGATGAGACCTAGTCGGATTCTGGACCGCGCTCTAATAACAGTGGATCATTGAATGCGGATTGAACATGGAGCATAAACCCCTCCGGTTCATCGCCAATCAAATTGAAGTGGCTTTCGATGTGCCACCCACTCTTGACAAGAAGCCCGGCTGCCCTGATCGGTTCGTCTGGAAGAAAGAGATGTACCAAGTGACTGAGAAGATCGGGGAGTGGCAAGACTACAGCCGCCGCGGATCGATGGCGCACAACATGCGAGCTGAACATGCTGCGATGGCTGAGATCCGAGGTTCATGGGGGGTGGGGCGGTACTACTTCCGAGTTCGAACGCTCACGGGGCGAGTGTTTGATCTGTACTATGATCGAGCTCCGAAGAATGCGGACAACCGCAAGGGAGCCTGGTTTCTTTATCGCGAGCTGGTAGCGGCCCAGGAATAGCAACTGCTCAATGAAAATCCATCTTGTTGACGGGACCTACGAACTCTTCCGCAGTTTCTACGGTCCACCGCCAAAGAAGGCTCCTGATGGCCGCGAAGTCGGCGCAACGATTGGGTTGCTTCGAACCCTGCTTTTCCTGATCAACGATTCGGGTGCGACGCACATTGGCTGTGCTTTCGATCACGTCATTGAGTCCTTTCGTAACGATTTGTTCGAGGGCTACAAAACGGGCGAGGGGATCGATCCGGACTTGTTTTCTCAGTTCGAGCTCGCCGAGCAGGCCGTGTCGGCGCTCGGAATAGTTGTGTGGCCCATGGTGGAGTTCGAGGCCGATGATGCAATTGCGGCGGCCACAGTTCGGTTTCAAGATGATCCCGCGGTCGAACAAGTGGTTATCTGCTCGCCAGATAAGGACCTGGCCCAACTGGTCATTGGTGACCGCGTGGTCTGTTGGGATCGCCGTCGGGAGATCATCTATGATGAGGCTGCGGTGATCGATAAGTACGGGGTCTCTCCAGAATCAATTCCAGACTATCTTGCGTTGGTTGGAGACGCAGCCGACGGTATTCCCGGTGTTCCCGCCTGGGGTGCAAAGTCTGTCTCGACGGTACTTTCCAAGTATCCCCATATCGAAGACATCCCAGACGACACCGATGATTGGGGTATCAGCGCCGGTCGCGCGCGCAGGCTAGCCGAGAATCTTGGGGCCAATCGGGACGATGCACTCTTGTACCGTCGGCTCACAACTCTTCGCACCGATGTACCGCTAGATGAAAGCCTGGAGGATCTAGAGTGGCTCGGCGCTCCAGAAAGCTTCAAGCAGTTCTGCCAGGACATCGGGGCCGATAAGCTCCCGGATTCCGTCCCTCGCTGGAGAGAATAAAAATGTGTAGAAGCATCCAACCACTCTTCAATTACGACCCGCCCACCACTGATGAAGAAATAGCTGCGTCGTCGCTGCAGTACGTGCGCAAGGTCAGTGGCTACCGCAAGCCGTCAAGGTTGAATGAATTTGCGTTTGAGACAGCAGTCAATCAGATTTCCGAGATCACGAAGCAGTTGATTAATTCGCTTGAAACATCATCTCCATCAAGAAACCGCAAGATTGAGATTGCTCGAGCAAAGGCGAAAGCGCAGGAGAGATTCGGGCTCTCCTAATCCAAATCTAACGCTGGATCTTCTGAGCTTCCAGTAGACAGCTTTTCGCCGGTGCGGTTTATCCCGCGACCGACGCCGATCACAAGCGCCCCAACCAAACCGCCAACGACCACAATAGCCACCGTTGTACTTTAAGAGATTGTGTACAGTTTTGCAGGTCACCTTCAAATCGGCTCGCAGGCTCCATCTGTGCATCAGGCCCCGCCAACGCGTGTTCCGAAGAACCGTCGAGCTCAACCGCGATTGAGGATAGCGCTCCAGCCCCGCTAGTTGCCGGCGCACCGATCAAAAGTACACCCGCCATACCATCGCCGAGTGCTGTGCCATGCAACGTACACCACACTTTCACCGTGCCGTCAGTTCCTAAGACGATTTCTGCGCTCTCTCCCGGCTGCAGAATGCCAGTGTCAAAGCTTCCGTCTGCAGCGGTGTAGGTATGGGGGAAGATGCCGCCGTTCTCGACCAGAAGCGTGGACCCGCTTTCTGAGGAGTGAGCCACTCCGTCAAAGCAGCTGTCCCGCATGATCAATTTAGAGCCTTTGCTGAATCCAGAACATGCCCGACCACCCCCACCTCCACCACCAGCGGAGGCCGGTTCATTGGAAAGCATTAGTGACCCGATAGCGAAGACGCCGAGCGCTAGCAATAAGCGCAATCTCATCTCAAACTCCTTGTTTCCATCCGGTTATGCTTAATACACCGGCTAGAACGCTGAGGTTCCCGCGAAATCGGAAAGGTAAATTGGCAGAGCCATATCTCAATCACCTCTCACGAATCGTAGAGCGCCTGGAACCAATACCGCTCGAGAATGTGATGCTCGAGACCAAGCATTTCTTTAGCGGAGCCGCTCTGTACGCAAACGGAAAGATCTGCGCTTCGCTCAGCCCTGGGGGGTTTGCGGTGAAATTGCCGGAAGAAGTGAGACAGAACTTGATCAGTGAAGGGAAGGCCAAGGAGTTTCGGTTCTTTGAGAGCGGCCCAATAAAGCGCGAGTACGTTGTGCTCGTAGAAGCGATTGTTCAAGATGATGAAGCGCTTCGGGAGCTAATTGAGATCGGCGCTCAATATGTAGTTGGGGAGCCAAGTTAACCTGTGAAGGAGCGAGAGGCTATGAGTTCAACCCTTGATGAGCAATTGAAATCTGCTGAGAAGGAATGGATGGACGGTTGGAAACAAGGGCCTCAGCGGATTCGCTGGAATAAGATTCCGCTGCAGGTCGGAGACGCCGCCCCAGATTTCGAGCTGACCAACTCCCGTGGGGAACAGGTTAGGCTTTCCGCTCATTGGCAAGATCGGCCGGCGCTGATTCTTTTTTGGCGCCACTATGGATGCGGCTGCGGAATCGATCGAGCAGCTATGCTCTCAAGAGAGTGGGATGCCTATGGCGAAGCTGGAGTCAATGTGCTGATTATTGGGCAGGGCGAACCGGAACGCGCCGCCGCATATGCCCAGAAGTACGACCTGCCGGATCTTCCCATCCTGTGCGACCCTGATTTTGCCGCATATGAGGACTATGGTCTGGTGGAGGGGAAGCCTTCACAGATTCTATTTGATGCGCCGGAAGAATTCTTAGATCGGGATCTGGAGGCTGGAATGGGCCTTGTAGAGGAAAGGCAGAAGCTAGGGCGTCCGCTGGTCGACAATAGCTGGATGCTTCCCGGCGAATTCGTTATCGATCGGCAAGGCGTTGTCCGACTAGCTTATCGATACAATTATTGCGAAGACTTTCCCGATGTCCGAGTGCTGCTCGCGGCCATACGCGAAGCCAGAATTGAGGTGATCAGATGAAGAGAATTATCTTGTTTGATGTGAACGAAACGCTCCTTGACCTAAGCGTCCTTCGCCCCCACTTTGAGCGGGTGTTCGGAGACTCAGCTGTCATGGGTCAGTGGTTTGCGGTGCTTCTTCACACGTCTTTGGTAACCACGGTGACGGATGCGTATGAGAACTTCGGCGCATTGGCCGGGGCCGCGCTTGAAGTCGTGGCGGGACGGCTAGAAGTTGAGTTGAGCGAGGATGATCGAGGTTCCATCCTTGGCACTATTCGGGAACTCCCTCCCCATCCGGATGTGGCCCCCAGCCTCGAGCGGCTTCGAGAAGCGGGATTCCGAATGGCCACCCTGACCAATTCCGCTCCGGCCGTTGTCGGTGATCAGATCTCCAATGCGGGCCTGACTGAATATTTCGAAGAGCTTATCTCGATTGACGAAGTTCAAGCCTTCAAACCGTCGCCAGAGCCATATCGCCTGGCAGCTTCAAAACTGAAAGTTGAGATCGGGGACCTTCGCCTTGTGGCGGCTCATGATTGGGATGTCTTTGGCGCTTTGCGCGCAGGCTGTCAGGCGGCTTTCATCGCACGGGGGGGACGCGCTATTCACCCGCTTTATGAAACGCCAGATATTATTGGTCCTGATTTGATCTCGGTTACCGATCAAATCCTGGATCTCGAAAAATAAGGCAATCGCGTACTTTTAGCCCCCTAATCACGACAGTGCGGAGATCTGCGGTTTACTACCTTGCTCTGGTCTTGGTGGC
>CAYZXF010000271.1:0-1786 GCA_964482355.1 uncultured Anaerolineaceae bacterium
TGCAGCCTACTGTAAATGTACTGGCGGGCTAACTAATGATAATAGGGAACTAATTCCGAATATCACCCGCGTTGGAGCAGAAAGAGGAAACAACTCCCAATAATCTTCTTATCACAGGATTATCAGGAATTATGGCCCAAATAGCTTGGCGTTTCTTGGGTACCGACTCCGCCTCGAATCTCATCGCTCGCTTACGGAAATGTCTAATCCCACTACCGAATGGCCCGTGTTTGAGCCGTGCTGTTATCCAGAGGGCAGGGCTAGGCCTGTCACAATAAATATTCCCTCAAAAGATGACCGTGACAGGTCCTAGCCTTTTCTTTTGTCGAGACCGTCAGCCGCCAACAAAGCAAAGCCCCCCGCCGAAGTAGAGGGCTTTTCCGTACCGAAAGTCCGCGTAATTAGAGTAATCAACTCATATTTGGGACATAATCCCTGCCAATCCCGTGATAAGAAGATTATTGGGAGTTGTTTCCTCTTTCTGCTCCAACGCGGGTGATATTCGGAAATAGTTCCCTATAATCATTAGTTAGGCGCAGCATGCATCGCGCCAACCATACTGAAAGCCAAGATGAGGAAGTTAGAATTTCTATTCCCTGAGCAAGAGATATTCACCAACAATCCCCCCCGACATGTTCAAGTGGCCACATTCGCCACTCTTTTCGGCATTTTCTTTTTCCTGGGATCGCTCATCCCCGCTGACGGTTTCTTTGCTTTCGACTGGATCCACTTCTTCGGGCAGGGCAACATACCCCCCTATTACCCGCCGTGGACTGAGAGTATTGTCAACTCCCTGAATTGGCCTAGTTTGATCGCATTAACTCTCGCGGGGGTGGGATTGGCTAGCTACCGGAGAGCCACAAGCAAGATTAGTATGACTTGTGCGCTACTCACTCTTCCACTGTTCTGGACAATCTTCTTGGGACAGCTGGATGGCCTGGTCGTTATCGGCATACTTGGGTTGCCCATCCTCACGCCACTCGCGCTTCTTAAGCCACAGCTGTCGATCTTCAGTTTCCTGGCGCGCCGTTCCTTCCTCGTTGGTCTTCTGATAACCGCGGGCGCTTCTCTCATAATTTGGGGATTCTGGCCACCAACGTTGTTTTCCGTGTGGACAGTCCATGGAGAAGTACGCTATGTCAATGACATCGCACTCGGACTGTTGGGACTGCCTGTAGCAGCTGTCTTGCTGTGGTTCTCTCGAGGCGACATCGACATGTTGATGCTAGCAGGTGCATTCTCCACACCGTATCTCTTGCCTTACCATCTGATTGTCGTAGTTCCGGCAATTGCCCGCCTATCACCGGTGTCTGCAGCGGTCTCCGGTGTGTTGTCATGGCTTCCTCTCTTGTCCAACTGGATCGGTCCAGCCGGATGGTGGACTGCTTGGCTGTTTGTGATTTGGCTATGGGCCAGCTTAGCCCTTAAGCGCTACCCGATTTTTGCAGCGCGCGTTTGGCATAACCCGCTTAAGGCGAGGCCATGATCCTTCTGGCTTGCCTCCGCCTTCTACCTCGGCTACAGTCGGGCACGCCGACGCTATTCGCACCGTCTAACAACTCGCTGGAGCGGGCCTACCAACCCCTGACTGAAGATCAAGGTGTCGGCAGTTCGTTTCTGGCTCTCGGCACCTACGCCCCTTTAAAATGGACCATGAAGCGCTAGAAGTAGGAGAGTTGCTGGGTGCTCTATGCGTTTAATCCCACAACGAGGAGGGGCCAGATTCGATCCAAAAGCCGGGATTTCCGGTCAGTCATAAGCACCACTCGAGGTGAATGCTACACTG
>CAYZXF010000272.1:0-10968 GCA_964482355.1 uncultured Anaerolineaceae bacterium
GCAAGGATCAGGCTTCCCCCGCAACCCAATTCGGCATCATCCGGATGCGCTGCAAATGCCAGAATGTCCAGTGTCATAGTTTTATCCTTGCCAAGTCATCCAAAGCAAACCGGATGGGATCCGAGCTGCCAATCGACGCTCGTTATTCTTCGCTGGCAGCTCCTGCCGAAAGACCGAATGACGGAGAGAACGAAGGCGCTGCGAGCGAACGCGCATCCATCCTGCCATTCGTACGGGCGCCGATTAACCGGTGATAGAGGGCTTCGTACCTATCCACGCCTTCTTGATGGCTGAAGCCGCTTGCATGTTGAATCGCAGCCTCGCGCATTGCCCGTAGTCGGTTGGGATCAGACAATAGATCCACTGCCGCATCGGCCGCGGAATCGTAATCGTCAACCTCAAATAGGATCCCAGTCTTTCCATCCAGAACTACCTCAGGCAATCCACCTACACGTGGGGCTAAAACGGGTACCCCGCAAGCCATGGCTTCCAAAGCCGCCAGGCAAAAGCTCTCGGTCTCACTTGTGACCAGCAAAAGATCCGTCTGCGCTAGCAGCCTCGGGATGTCGCTCTGAAGTCCCCAGTATGTAACATGATTATGGGCGGCATTCTGCCGAAATATCGTCCTGACCGGCCCCATTTCTGCGCCGTCCCCTATCAGCCAGAGATCAGCATTTAAGCGCTCCCGTACGCTCAAAAAGACTCTGGCCATGGACTGGGCGCGCTTCACAGGCCTGAAATTAGACACATGAGCAATTCTCGGCCGATCGCGAGCCTCTGGCTCGTGCCCATTTCCAGCTCCGGGATGGAAGCGCGAAAGATTGACAAAATTGGGGATCACTTGAGGCGGCGCTGCTAGGCCAAAGACATCGGACGCTAGCCGAGCGTGGCTAGCTGACACCGTAGTTATCGCGTCCAAGTGTCTAAGTGAATTGCCTAATTCAGGTCCCGTCTCTGAGTGCCTGCCATGTATGCTGACGTCCGTCCCATGCAGGGTTCCAACAAGCAACGGGCCTCCGGCCTCCATTCTGCTTCCGACTGCCTGAGACACATGCGAAAATGGCAACGCGTAGTGGAAATGCAGTACATCCAGCCCTTCTGTTTGAGCAACCGCGAGTACGTTGGATAGAAAAGCCTCAAATTCCCCTGCAGACCATTTCACATGAAGTTCAGCCGCGGAAACAGGGTCCTCGTCTGCGGGTGCGATCGTGTGAAGTGTCACGCCGTTCCTTGAATCCCAGTGGCCAAAGGGTCTCGTCCTCGTGAATAGGTGGACTTTATGCCCTCGTTGTGCAAGATGGTCCGCCAGTTCAATAGCAATTAAAGCGCTGCCACCGAAACTGGAGTGACACATGATGCCTATTCGCATATTGATTTAAAATCCTCTCTTGCCAAGGGTGCTACTCTTCGCCTTCCCACTTGGCCTTCATTTTTGCTATTGGATGCTCCGAATTCGGAGTGTTCGTCGCCGGAGCATCCGACAGCGGTGTAACCGCCAACTTTCTGACCAGCAATTGAATCACTCTCTGCGACATATCAGGATTTTCATGGATCAGAGACCGGAAGTGGGATCCTTGCAGCACAAGTAATCGAACTTCACCTTTGGTTCGCATTGCAGCTACGCGAGGGATAATCTCCAGCGCGGCTAGCTCACCGATACACGCCCCTGGCTGTTCGGTGAGGATAATTTGATCTTCGCTGCCGGATTCGTCGATAATCTCCACCTGGCCTTCGACGATGATGTACATGTCGTTGCCCTCATCGCCCTGGTGACAGAGGTAAGAACCGTCCTCTTCCCACCTTTCAGTCATGATCCGGGCCACCCCCTGCAACTGCTCCTCGCTCATAAATGAGAAGAGAGCAACATCTTTCAGGAATTTAATCCGCTCTAGCACTCGGGCTGCCGGAATCGCCAATAGATTGGCAAATAGCTGGAAGGCTCCTTTCACACCGGCCGGCAATTGTCGGTAAAACGAATACCCCGTGTAGAGATAGGTCCCACGCCCATAATTGGTGATGAGCAGACCACCATCGCGAGCCGGTTCGTCCGGATCGTTGCTTGAGAGGACGGGTTCATAGCGTCTATCCCATTCACCAAAGAAGTAGAGTCCACGATCGTGGACCCAACCATCGAAATCGATGTTAGTAATGAGATTGGGTTGATTGAGCAGGAAGAGATCCGGTTTTAAAATCCTCACCGGCGCGTCTTCATTTGTTACCCGGTCGTGAGGCTGGCTGTACTCGAATGGATAAGGCGTGAATCCACGACCCTGATAGCCATACCCCTGGTATTGCACAATCAAGGTGCCACCCTGCTCTACGTAATCCAAAAGACGAGATGCATTCTTGGCCAGCTCATTGCGGATCAGGTAGGCATTAGGACCGACGATGATGGCATCGTACAGATTTAAATCACTATATCCAAGTTCATCATCGTCGATTCGGTCGAACTCTAGACCCAGAGGTATTAGGGTCTCAAGGATCTCTTCATCCATCCCCTTCATATATGCGTACTTGAGCCCTGGCACGAATTTGGCGGCGATGACGTGCACTGTAATTTCTGCTGGCTCAACAACAAATTCCTCCCGAATCGATGTAGAGGCATCTGGCAAACGCGGCAGTCCGGGAGCCCCCATCCGTACTGGGTTCAGTACAAAGTCGTAGTCCCGGCCGCTGGAGCGAACCACGTACCTGAGTTGATAGTCACCGGCGGAAACGCCGCCAGGAACCGTGACTCTAAATCGAAAGGCTGCGATGTCCTGGGCACTTTCTAGAGAGAGGTCAATCTGCTCCGGCTCAACGATCCAACCGGAAGGGGTGTCTAAGGCAAGGATCCCAGTAACCGCTCCGAATTCCTCGTTGCTGCGCGCCACCACCTGCAAATCCAAGGACTGCTCCACGATCCCGGCTTGCATGAATTCTTTGTTTTTCTTTGGATGTAGGGAGATTGGAGGCAGTATGGTGACAGGTAGCTCCCTGAATCCACCTGAAAATGATTCTCTGTAAATCGCCGGCTCCCGCAACGTGAGCCAATTCTCGCCAATCCTGACTTCAGATTCCATCTCTACCAGTGGCGGACCAAAGGGGCGGCTCACATGCTTTCCGGCAGGCCATTGATAAATATACGGATCGCGCCTTTGCGTAAGCCAGTATGGGCAGGCTAGCTCGGCCTCTCTGGCCACAACCACTTCATGTCTAATAATTGATCCGGACTCCTCACCGGGTGTCGGCTCATTGTGGGAATCCCATCCGTCCGATAATCTAAGGTTGAATGAAATTCTCTCGATTTGGAGTTGGCTATGATTCCATATTTGGGAAGTAACTCGAAAATGTTGGCCCGGGGTCATTCGCGCGCGATCAGCAAGGCACTCGAGCTGCAGACCCAGGCACTTAGCCGCAACGTTTTCAAAATCGACAATCTTCCGGGCTAAGTAGGCGTCCAAGCTGTGGTGCGCCTCCGACTCGAGTTTTTCGTCTTTTAAGTCTGCACGCAATTCACGAAGCTTTAATAACCCCTCCATCACAGCCTCGCCCGCTTGCACGGGATTTTCAATTCGAAATAAATTGAACGCTTTTTCCGCACTCTGCCTGATATCCTCCAGCGATGCGCGAATAGCCTCCGATCCCGCTCCAGGATAGTCTGCCAAACCTGTGATACTGGCTTCTATGCCGTCGTAGAAACTGGTCTCGCTGGCGGGAGTAGGACTAAGACTCTGACTAAGCTGATAGTAGTAGTAGAAATCATCCTGGTTTGGGACAAACCCCATCGCCTGCGTCTGATATTTGTTGATCGCCAACCAGGCCAGCTCCTGGTAGGTTCGGCCAGAAATAGGATCGAACTCTCCGGTGTTGATGCGAAGTAGGCCTTTGTCATCGAGTTCGGGCTGCCGGAGGCCGAATTCTCCGTCTTCGCCCGGCTGCCAGTCTCCTCCTGTGGAGTAATACAGCTTTCGAGGTTGCCAGGGCGCTAGTCCTTGCGAGAGCTGGTCATCAAATGCCGCCGGATCACCCGCGGCTTCATACGCCTCGAGGGTGACTTGGCCAACCGCTTGATGGTGACCGTGGCCGTCCTTGGCTGACCCGGTCCACCGACCAATCACGATCTGAGGCTGAACAAGACGGATCGCTCGGACAATCTCCCCAACGAGCTTCTCCCGGCCCCACTTTGCAAGGGCCTCCTCCCCACTCTTGCAGAATCCAAAATCGTAAAAAGGTCCGAACAGTGGCTCCCCTCCATCGATCGCTCTCGCATCCAGGCTTTCCCATGTTCGGTAAATACCTAATGCTTCGCCATGGTAAGGTCCAATTCGATTTTGACCCCCTTCACCCCGGGTAGCCGACCAGTAGACGGTGCGAATGCCGAATTTGCGAGACATGTAGGCCATCAGCCCACCATCTTCGTCATCAGGGTGTGCGCCGATATGCAACACGGCTCCTCCCATACCCAACCCACGAAGGCGGTAGAGTAGTTCAGGATTTTTCTGGGCCGTAGAAGATGCGCCTATGAGAGAGTCTCCTGGGTGGTTGATTGAGTTTCTGGCATCCGAATGGATTTAGTCTGGGAGAGGCCCTCATCCTCCGTATTGAAATAGTCATAAAGCAAGCTATCAACGCGTTCGGGCAAATTCGCTAATGGATCCAATTCCTCTGGAAGCAGAATGGGGACAGGGGACATTCCCAGGACCTGACGAAGCACAGAATTGATCACCATCATGTAGAGGCCGGAGCTTTTCCCCGCGACTAGGCCACTTACTAGACTGTTGAGGAAGGCGGGCAGAAGCACGTCGGTGCTCCAACGGTTAGTTTGCGCGATTTGCTCGATGGACAGAGTGCTTGTGCCTAAGAAGAACCTATAGTCCTCCCCGCAACTGCATAAACCCACCGCGAAGTGATCATCGCCCTCCACCCTATGGTGCAAACGGAGCCTGTGATCGTCAACGTCGCAAGAATAGAATAGGGGGAGATAATCTGCCCTCGTCGGCTCGACATGCGGAGCACTGCGCGGTTCCAGATGCGATTGAACCGATTCGTTAAATACTCGAATGACATCATCGATGTGATTGAGGATCAAATTTATTTCCTCGGTGAGCAACCCACGATTGAGCGCCTCCGAGAGAATCACTGAACGGGGAAAATAGCCCAGATGGTTTTCCATCAAGAAGGTCGATAGCCGGAAGTTAAAGCTGCTCAAGATCTCAAACTTCTCCTTAATAAATATCTCCCGGAGGTTTTGATACTTCAGTTTTGCTCCATCTCTCTGGATCCCAGAGCCGCGCAGATGCGTCTCCAGCTTATCGATTGCGCTTTTTAGCTGCGATGCGTCCAGGCGAACGAACCGAGCCTCAATGTCCCGTGTCTTAGATGGTGCGATACGCACCGGACCTTTCTTGCTGGGTTTCGGCCAGGCGAATTTTGTAATTAGATTATCGGATCCGGACCTATCCGTATCGACCCACAAGAAGAACGGAAACAAATCGCTATCTTGCTCTAATTCCTTGAGCATAAGTATTTTGTTAAGGACCGATCGTTGGTAATCAACGTAGAGCTGCTGGCCCGAGCAAATCAATTTCCTGCCCTCAGAGCCCAAGAATCTGGCCAATTCTGTCCGCGCCGGGGCGCGAAGCAGATCCTTGAATTCCAGCGGGTCGAAGAAGACGCCATTCGAGGTCAGGAACCGGCGACCTTCTGACGATCCCACCAAATCGGTAAGTGACTGCACCTTATAGAGCTCGGCCCCTTACGCTTCCAGCACTATGCATGGCGTTGGCTCGGGCTGTAACCGTCAGGCTTGGCAACCTGAGACCCGAAAAGCAGCCAACTCCGCTAGTCTCCCGGATTCGTTTCATCGAGCGCCTGCACCCCCGAAACGACGCGGGCGTAGTAGGCCTCAAGCACGCTCGGGATTGCTCTACATGCATTCAATAGCTGCTCACTGCCCTGATTCACCGTTTCACGCTCGAGCTCTTCAAATAACCTTATGCCCTCCATCAGCGCCATTTTCGTCTCCCTCATGAACAGCTTGTCTTCTACCACCAGAAGATCACAGTAGGCTGCCAACTGACTGGCAGCTGAATCATCAGGGCCCGCGCCTTGCTCCACCAAAGTTTCGAGCATGCCTGCTAGCCTCTCGATCAACCGTTCCACTGTCTGGGCAGCCTCGGATTGCTGGATCGAATCCACCGCCTCCCCGATCCAGCGCATGTCTTCGTTCTGCGCACAGAGGCCGCTGGTCACGGCCCACAAGCTTTCCAATGATTCCCCCATTACATCCGGGATGTACTGCTGCGCAAAACGCCTGTACGACTGCAGCATCAATTGCGTTTTGAACGGCGATCGGGAGGTTGGCGCCTCGTCGCGGGTGGTCGGCTCTTGAAGAATGCTGAAGTCATTACGCAATGAGTTCTCCAGCTCGACGACATAATGCAGGAAGCGCATCCAGACCCGAAAGGCATCTGCCAGGGTGACGACCTGGAGCCCGTTTGGACCCACGGCGACACCCCACTCCATACCGAATTCCAGCCGACGGATTGAGCCAATCTCATACATGCCAAGCATCGAGTCAACTTCTGGGTTTACGTGATGGAGAATCTTTTGGTAAGCATCGGTGGCGTCCATACCCGTATACTCGTGAATGATTTTGAGACCGCCAGGATGCAGTTGAGAGAATTCTGTGAGGTCGTAGACACGACCACTGACAGTCATCCAGTAACCGTTTTCTTCATTGTTGTGCAGGGCCACCTCAGAGGCGTCGTAGGTTTGCTGCTGCTGGGATTGAGACCCCATGTAGGTAGTGAAAATATCCTGCATGTAGCGATCTTCTCCAACCACGCGGTACAGCATCTCCTGGGCCGCTTGTTGCTTTTCCTTTTCGGAGCCCTCGCTAAAGCGGATCATTACGGCCTTGATCCCCTCTACAACAGCTTTCGCGAAACCGGTTCGTCCGCAGACGTAGAAATAGGCTCCCTGTCCCCCCTCTTGCTTGCTCCGCAGGAGGTCCCAAAGAATTTGGGCGTTCTCCTCACGCATCATTTCGTCGCCAATATATCGCTTCTCCCCGGACTCGAAGACAAAGTGCGCGCCATCGCCATTAGAAACAAATTTGGTATCAACATCGTCCCGCGAAAACGCGGGGCGTACATGCAGCCGCCCTTTGCCAACGATCTTCTCTAGCTCCTCCTGAAAGTAGAAATCCGATCGGGTCCGCGTGGCAAAAAAGAGCCAACTTTCACCGGCGTTTTCTTGTTGTGCGCGATCGTGAATAAAGCTCAGGAATGGAGCAATGCCGGTTCCACCTGCGAACATCACGATCGGTGTACGCTCGTCTTTGGGTAGGCTAAATCGAGGGGGATGTACTGCTCTAAATGAGACTCTGCCCATATCCTCCGGAGATACCGTAGATGTGTCTCCGAGAAAGTTGGAAGCGGTACCCAGGCGTTCGGAGGGGGCGGAACTATCGATTTCATCCGTCTGGTAACGAAGGCGCCCAATAGTGAGACGTATTTCTGAGGCACCCTCTAGCTGCCCATTCTCCATCACCGAAGAAATGGAGTACATGCGGAACGACTCAGGAGTGACGATCGAGCATATGCTTTCCCACTCACCTGGATGGGCTTTCCAGAGCTGCTTTGGATCGAAACCAGCTTCAGTCAACATGTCGAGCAGATCCCAAAGCTCCCACTGATCCTCCGCCCGAGCTTCGACAATTCGCCTTAGGGCCTCGTTGTGGCTAATTAGATACAAGGCTTTAGCGACGGGACGGTCAACCGGCCGAATGCGCCCGAATGTGAGCAGAGTCCTGAGCGGTAGAGTCTCCGAATCTTCATAGCCCTCCCGAAGCCCAACTGCCTCCCTCCACTCCGCGTTCAGCCGAATGGGTTCATTGCCTCTCGCCCGGAGTGCATCCAACGTTTTCTCTACAAGCGAGTCGGCGTTTTCTGGCAAAATCGCACAGCGGTCGCCGGCCTGGTAGCGAATTCCGGTGCCGGCTACATCAAGTACGACCTGCTTCACCCATTCGTCTCCTTCCGCGCGTGTGGTATTGACTTGCTTGACGTTGGCGTAATGAGAGAACTGCGGAAGCCCGCTATGGCGTTCGGCGCGTGAGTTATCCAGCTGAGTTGCCACCTCGTTCCAGGCGCGGTCCTTGAACTTGCCGGAGAAGCTACCGATAGTCACGCTGCGTCCGACCTTGAAGGCGGTTTCGAGATATCCATAGACCTTCAATCGGTGTCGACCAAGGAATCCGGTCTCGGCCATGTAGGACTGCCGGGCCTCCTGGAAGATTCCCTTGAGGTTCTTGCTGCGGTTGTCCGCGACATAATCGGGAACCGAAACCTGCCCCACCGCCTTGAGGAAATCCTGCCAATGCTGCGGATACCAATCTCGGACGAATGTCATCTCATGCCCCAGCTTTGTATCGTAGGATCGGCGGCCAAAGAATTCGTCCAGGAGGTGGAAAATCGGCGATGCGATGCCGCTTGGCCCCGGCACACCCTCCTCATAGGAAACTGCCAACGGACCTACCGCCTTGGCCCAGACTACCGGATCCACAAAATACGGGCCGCTATGCGGGTTAAGTTTGATCTTCATCAGGGAATCGTACGTGGCGTTATGGAGTGAATCAGTGATGAGCCTGAGTTCACGTTTCAAAGACTCCGCGTCATCCTGTTGCGCAGCCTCCTGAGCGCGTACAACCGCGCCAATGATCGGGTTGCACTGCGCGAGTATCTCGACCTGGCCCAAGTAGAAAATGCGCTCCACGACGTTATCCACTGTCGGAATCAATAAACGCATATTCTCGACCCGCACAGGGTCGTCTAGGTTCGAATCGACTAATTTCCAGTTGTAGACAATCAAATCGATGTATGACAGAACCGGACCAGGCCTGGCAAGTCGGCGGGTGATTTCTGCCCGCGGCCGTTGGATGCAATCCGGGATGGCGGCTGGTGGATCATCCACAACTCGATAGTAGGCGTGAGCAAAAATGCTGAGAAGCGCCGAAGCGCGCAGGAGATACTCGTCGGGGAGATCCGCCGCTGCGGCGCTCAATTCGGGCATGGCATCAAAGGTCTTGCGGAGGGTCAGCGTCCGGTAGAGTTCAGGTAGCCGTTCCGCCATGTCGTCCCAGGCCTGATACGCGGGCGGGAGCTGCAGCAGCGGCGGCGCGCTGGGCATGAATCCATGTTCCTCGGAAAGAAAGCCTAAGTTTTCATGTCCTAAGCGCTTATTTGTCTCCTCAGCAGTGGTCAATGCCAGGCGAGCAGGAATCATGTCGCTTACGGCCGCAGCTTTCTCAGCCGCCGGGGCGACCGGAGCTTCCCCAACCGCCTGCGCGACCGGAGCCTTCCCAACCGCCTGCGCGTCCGGAGCCTTCTCAGCCGTCGGTGCGGCCGGAGCCTCAGTTACCTGAAATACCAGCACGGTCTCGCCCACCGTAATTCGATCATCCGGTCGAAGCATATGGGGCGCCGTGATCTTGGTGTCATTAACGAAGGTACCGTTCGTGCTTCCAATGTCGGTGATGATGAACTGCCCAACCTGCCAGCTGATTTCCGCATGGCGACGGGAACTTTGTTCATCCTCCAAGATAATATCAACGCCAGGCTCGCGGCCAATGATCCCTGCGTTTTCAGACAACGGATCTGTTGTTCCGGCCTGAGCGCCTTCATGGACGCTTCGGGCGGCCGCCAGGTGCGGATGAGAAACGACCGTCTCTTGGGCCGTCATATCCTTATTTTCCTCCGATCCACCCCTCGTTTGACGGCTTGCTTCTGCGGGCCATTCTAGATAGTTCCAACAATGGCCCCGCAAACGTCGGCGCGTGACACGGTCCCCACCAATTTGCCATCTTTTACGACCGGGAGCAGGTGGATCCGCTTTTCTAGAAGCACTGTCGTGGCTTTGGCTACATGGTCGTCGGGATCTACTTCGATGGGCTCTCTTATGACCAGCGGAGTGATGGGCAGCTCGGAGAGATTCTTGCCTTTTTTCACGAATATATCGAAGGCAGTGTCCAACGATCCGCCTTCAGCCACGATCTCGTCGACATCAGGCAGCGCACTACGAAGAATATCCCCCTCCGAGAGCACACCGAAGAAATTGTCCTCATCGTCTACCACCATAAGATCACTCACACGTGTGACCGCCAAGAGCTCAGCCGCTTGGTGAAGGCTAGCCTTGTGACGAATTTTAGCCGTCCGGACGGTCATGATTTCATTAACTTTAGTTTGCTGCTCTTTCGCCATTTCTGACCTCAGCTCCTTTGAATAATCGATCGGTGGAGGGCACGCGTCTCTTTCGCCTATAGCGGCGTCAGGCCGCTATCGGAAAATTGCAGGCAACCCGGCCTAGCATCGGCGGGAATATGGCGCAATGCACCTGTCGAGCTGGTCTCGTGAAATATGAAACATCTCAAAAGACGGAAATGTCGCACTAATGCAGTTCGGCTAGGTGCCCCCACCGGCGAACACAGAAGGCTTGAATTATGCCACCAATTTCTCGGGATGGGATTGTGAATCCTCTCAGCAAATTAATTCTAATTAATGCCGAAGGTCTTATAGCTGGGCGCGATCTTCAGGAAGGGGGTGCGCGAGCTCCGCGCCAGATATGGGCCGGCGTGCGTGGAAGAATGGCGCGCCTCGATGGGAATTGAAGTTATGACTGCTCAAGAAACGCTCGTTTCTCAGCCGCACCCGACCGCCGCCCTAATCATCCATGAAGGCGCTCAGGCAGGAACAACATATCCGTTGTCTGAAAAGGCAGCGATCATTGGCCGCGAGCCTGGCGTGGATATTATCTTGGAGGATGAAGAGAGTTCCCGTCGCCATGCGGAGATCAGCTGGCAGGTTGGCCAGTTCATCATCACCGACATTGGAAGCACGAACGGTACCTTCGTTAATGACACCAAGATCACGGCGCCCCATATGCTTCGTCCAGACGATCAAATTATGGTGGGCAAGACCGTGCTGG
>CAYZXF010000273.1:0-3254 GCA_964482355.1 uncultured Anaerolineaceae bacterium
GAGCGTGATCTGGCGTAAAGTCTCCGCGTCACTAGCTGAAACAGCCTCGGCCACCCCTTCAGTGTGTGCGATGGAACGAAGTAATTCGAGTTGATTGTCTTCTTCCTTCACCATCCACTCTGCACCCAGCCTACCGGTCTCTATGAGTTGATTGGCAAAGCGCTCTTCGATCGTGTCAAGCACCACATTCGTGACGACGTATGCAGCAGCCATGGCCAAGACCAGAGCCAGGCCGATATAGGGGAGTGTGATCTTGTAGCGAATTGGAAAACGGAATCCCTTACTTGCAATCGGCGCGCTGCCATCCTGGGTAACTCCATTCCTCTCAAATCGAATTGCTTTCTCGATCTTGGAGTCACTAAATGGAGGACTGACGACTCCCCAGTCTTTGTACTCCTTGCTACGCCGAAAAAATCCGGCCCCGGCTCCGTTTCCGGTCAGCAAGAGCCGCGATTCAGGGGCAGCCTTCTCCATTGTTGGGATTGCGGTATGCCAGTTATCCCCTAGCAAATGGATGTCGAGCATAATGAAATCCGGCTTGTAACGCTTCACGACGTTGCCAGCTTCCTTCAAGGAGGCGGCGGTGATCACAACGTCGCCGCGGTCCTCAAAGAGCTCCGCTAACGCCAAGAGGTGCTTGCGCTCAGGTTGAACGACAAGAATTCGTTTTGTCATATACGTGAACCAGACTCTCTGGCTCTGGGCCAGGGAGAATCAATTCTGCCGAATAGACTGTACAAGAGCAGGAGGCGGTTACGGCTTACAGAACTGTAAGGTGCGATAGGAACAACGGGATATCGCCGTCACAAAGGGGATTCGGGGCAATAAAAGGGGCTGCAGATCTGACTCCCACAGGGAGTGTGGGGCCTGGAGAAACCTACTGGTGCTTATGCTCGCGTCGAAGTAGCCGTATGGAGATCACAGCCAGAATCGCACCCGCTGCGCCAAAGAGCGCGTGCAGGGCCAGGGGATAGGCCAGACCCATCAACAGTGAGGGATAGGGAAATCCTGAGCCCACCGAGACCAGCAATTTGGCCATCGGCTTTGTGGCGTGCGCAAGCGCACCCAGCAAAGCCACGCCCCAGATTGACACGAGAAGCCGAGGGGAGAGCAGGTAGCCAAGGTCAAGGACGAAGCCGGAAATCAAGAATACAACCGTGTCGAGGGGGTCATTAAAACCCATAATTGGAAGTAGAGAGGTAGCAGCCGCGCTTGCTGATGTCGTGGTCGCTGCCCATCGGCGCTGCGAGACCAGGCGGCCAACCATCAGCAAGCCGAGCCAGATCAGACCCTTGTGGCCGGGAATTTTTAGCGGCAGACGTAAATAAGCGTGGAGGGTGACCGCGAGCACCCCAAGCCCAATGAGAAATGCGGTCTCGGCAGCTGCTCTAGTTCGTAAGCGCCTTGACAGTTGGCTTGTCAACGAAATGCCATCCGATCTTGCCATTAACGTTATCCTCTTCCGCCAGAAGGATAGCACGTCCCCTGCGGAGTATCGGGCGCATCCATTCCACAGCCTCAATCTCCGCTGATGGCGGCAACGCATCGCCGGATACCGTCTCGACCTGCACATCCAAGAGATCCGTCAAACCAGCGACGGTGTATTTGCCACCAAGATCGCGAAGCTTTGGAAGCCAAACGAAGCGTCCATCATCGCCAGAGGCATGAAGCCCGACAGCCGCCAGCGCGCCGATGACCCCTTCGCCGGAGCCTTTGATGCTCTCAATGCGGATCTCAGGCTCTTTGCCAAGCGACCGAGCTGCATCCTTAAACAGGACTTGATCTTTGGCAGCCCGTCCGAATTCTCGAATCGCGTCGTTGACCGCGGAGGGCTCAGAAAGGCAGATTCCAACTTTCGAGCCAGGCGCGCAATGCGCCGCTAGCTCTGAACGGGCCAAGTCAATCAATGTGGGGATGTGGTCTTCGTCGATTTCTAGAACAAGGCAGGCGGAACTGTTGCGCGAGGTGTAATCGATGCGTGAATCGATAAGAAGTTGATGCCTGGTCACCGCAAGAAGTTCCCCGAGGCCGTTCTCTTGTATTGAGCGGCCAAGGCGCCGGGCCTGATAACCAGTTCCGCGGCTGGAGTCATCATCGGTGTCGTCGATGCCCAGCAATAGAATCACAAATGGGGATTCGCGTATGATGGACTATGCACGCGGAGCTTTAAGTTTCCGATGTTAGTTTGATGAGATTACGATCTGTGGGTACTGCTCTGGTGCCTGCGGATAAATCGGAGCGCTCGGGAATGGTTCGACTTTAGCAGCAATCACTCGTTTTTGAACTCGTCGCTTGAATAAGTAAGTCATATCGACCGAAGGCGCGATGTCAAATGCAACCGTTTGCCATCCCTCAGCTTGCAAGCCAGCCAGAATGCCCGTACTTCGGCTGCTTCGCGTAAACTTCTCTATCTGCCCCCCAGGATTGATAACCACTGTCTTCCTGGGCGAAGCCCATAGCAGACAGTATTCCCACTCATCCATGCGATTCCCCAGAATCTCCGGCTGAAATAGAGGCTAACACGGAAGGTTGGGACCCTCAAGGAGGCGCGGTTTACCCTTTGGGTCTCGGGAGAGGAGGGTTTCCAATGGGCCGTGGGGGAATCGAACCCTCAACCTTGGGTTTGATTGACTCATTTAAGAATCCCTCCACAGGTGGCTATCGAGTTCATTAAGGTCAACATCGAGGGTGTAGTCGCGGTAAACGCTTGGCGATTTCAAGCCCATCTGAACCATGTTGAGCCTGCCCGGAACGCGCTCAGCGCGATAGGTTCCCCCGCCACGCCTGAAATCGTGACAACTTACTGGCCATCCCAAGACCCTAATAAGTCTCTTGAAAATGCGTCCCACTCCATCGGGGGTAAATGCATTTCCTGTCTGTGAAGGGAAGATGTTTCTACAAGTCGGGTTGGCCAACTCGCTTCTAATCTCAAGCCACTCAGCCATCGCATCGAGACAGTCGCCCCAAAACTTTTTCTTCTCCCAGTGTCGGCCTCGCAAGTCGTCGGCTTTGGTCAAAACCTCCAAGGTGCGGACTCGCGGATCCATGTCTAAGTGATCCAGCAGAGCTCCAGCAACCTCGAATTTCCGAATGGACGTATCCCATAAGAGCCAAGTGAGAGCGCGATCCCGAGCGCGCATTACAGGGCTCTTCTCATCGCATGCGGCCAGGATCGCGTCACGTTGCCAGACCTTCAAAGTGCGCTGTGGATTGCGGCTTCCCTTCGTCCAGGGGACTTTCCATAGCGGATGCTC
>CAYZXF010000274.1:0-1781 GCA_964482355.1 uncultured Anaerolineaceae bacterium
AAACCAGCAACGCGCCAGCGTGAGTCAGAATCGGTATCACTCGGCCTGGTCCATCTGGAGTTGTGTATCCACGCGCTGTACTAAGCTCCGGAAACTCTAGTCGAATCTCGGGTCCTACCCATGCTTCTCGTACAATCGGGACCCACTGCACGACAACCGTAATCACGATAAGCGCCAGGTAAGCAGACATCGCCAGGATCAGCGCGCGTGAGGGTCGGCCTTCTCGGGCCATAAAATAGCCGACCACCATCCCGGCCAGGCCCGCGCCAAATCCAGCAAGATTCCACAACCCGTTTGTAGCCAGCACGTACTGGGTCAGCCCCATCACGGTGCCCAGCACGAAGATCACGACCGCCAGCCGCCGAACCGCGCGCCAACCCTGGGCGGCATGCTCAGCTCCAATGCCGCATCCGTACCCCAGAAGCCCGAGCAATATTGCAGAGGTCGCGGCTAGCTGCTCCCATCCCAGTCCGGAAGCTGCCATCAGTGCATTGAACGAAGAGCCCAGTGAGCCAAAAGTAACCGACCAGGCATGGCCGATGGAGGGCACGACCACCGCGGTCAGGGGCGTAAAACCGAGGCCGATGAGAAGCGGTGCTGTGACGGCAGTTGGCACCCCAAAGCCTCCCACCCCCTGCAGGAAGGTGGCAAACGGCCATCCAATGAGCAAAGCCTGCATACCCTTGTCCTTGATGAGACTTGGAAGTGCTTCGCCGATGACCTGAATCGCCCCTGCTTCATCGGTCACCCGGTACAGCAAG
This sequence comes from uncultured Anaerolineaceae bacterium, assembly GCA_964482355.1. Classification (GTDB taxonomy): domain Bacteria; phylum Chloroflexota; class Anaerolineae; order Anaerolineales; family E44-bin32; genus JADFRG01. Next base: position 762 of record CAYZXF010000274.1, read on the forward strand.
AATGCTCCCCAGATAATGAGGAGCACGTCGAATGTGAGCAGCAGCGCCTTCACCTGCGCCGCAGCAAGGAGTTCTATGCCGGCCCCAAAGTAAAGCGCCGCTACCAGGACCGCCACCAACCAGCCCGCCGGCCCGGCCCTGGCAGCCCCCCAGCGGAAGCCCACCATCAGCACCAGGATCGTGGCCACTGGCAGTATTGCCAGCAGCCAATCAAGGAGCATAGATCTGGACGCGCCCCTGATTGTCGATCCCTGCTGCCCGGTCCGAGCCTCCGAAGATTAAAAACTGTTCGTCGAATCCCACGCCATCCAGGCCGTGAACCGCAAATGGGAGCTTCGGCCCCGCCTCCCAAGTCTGAGTTTGAGGGTCGTACACCTCGAGTGAGGCCAGCGAAGCTCGTCCGGTCATGATCACTTCACCACCGGAGGCAAATATCCCATCTCCAACCACGGCTGCAGCGAATCCGCCTCGCGGGATGTCCAAACCAGGCCCACTCCGCCAGGTTTGGCTTTCTGGATTGTAGATTTCAACACTGCTCAGCTCTCCCACGCCGCTCCAACGTCCGCCAATGGCCCAGAGTTCGCCTCGGTAGGGTACGGCTGCGGTGTGCTCTCTTGGCTGCGCTGGGCCGGGGAGCTCCTTCCAGGTGAATTCGGTGGGATCAAACACAAACATGTTCTGATTGCCACCGACTCCGCCCATGATGTAGATCGAGTCGTCGATGGTCACCGCTGCACCCGACATTCGCTCTTCCGGCATGGACGGCAGCACCTCCCATTTGTCCGTGTTTGGGTCGTAGCGCCAAGCGGTTGACGTAGCGTTGAAACCTGCGGCCGAGGAGCCCCCAAAGACATACAAAAGCCCATCGTGCGCGGATGCCATTAAGTGATGCCGGGCCGCCGGCATCGAACTCAGCTCTATCCAGGTGTCCCGCTGGATGGTGTAGGCTTCGAATCTTGCAGTTCCCAATGGGCCTGAGAAGCCGCCTGGAACATAAGCCACTCCGTCGATCTCAACTGC
>CAYZXF010000275.1:0-2468 GCA_964482355.1 uncultured Anaerolineaceae bacterium
GTTCTGCCATCTGGCCATACTTCGCCAACCTCTCCAGGGGGCGCACGCCCCAATGAGGCTGAAATTCCAGCCCATCTCCGGCCGCTGGTTCAATCCATGCCGGCGCCTGAGATTCCAAAGCCAAGTCCTGGGCACGCCCAGCGTATACAAATTCCCGCCATATTAGATTCTCCCGCCCCAGTTGTCTTAGGCGATGGCTGGGAGCAGCTAAAGCGGGGCGTTGGCCAGCACATCGGCACGGCCAATCCTGGTGAAGTCGGGAATGTCGTGCTTTCGGCACACAATGATATTTTCGGCGAGCTGTTCCGAGATCTGGATCAACTAAAACCCGGCGACGAAATCATCATCTCGTCCGGGCTGCAGGATTATGTTTACAAGGTAACTGGCACCCGCATTGTCGAACCAACAGAGGTCAGTGTGATGGAGCCAACTTCGCGGGCGACCGTTACGTTGATATCCTGCTACCCTTATTTGATCGATTCAGAACGTATCGTAGTTTTTGCGGAACTGGTAGATAGCTAGCACAGGGAGGACCGTCGCACCACCAGGTTTCTCCTACCCGTCGCTGATACAATGCTTTTTGCCCCTGAATTCAGCACAGCCCGCTCGGAAATAAAATTGAGAAATGGCTGACAAACCACCTCGCGTCCGCTTTAGTCTCCTCTGGAAAATAACCTTACCTTTCATGCTCTTGGCAATGGTGCTCGGCCTGGGGGCTGCCCTTCTAATCAACGATTTATTGGGTCAGGAAGATACCGACCGCTTTCTTCGTCAACTGGTCGATGCAGGTCAGCAGGCAACCGATGCGGTTGTGCGGTCGGAGATCGATATGCTCGAGCTTGAGCGACTGATCGCCAACACGGAGGGCGTTGCAGAAGCCGTCACCGTAGGCAATGCGGAAGATCTGCGCGCGCGCGTGTTGCCATTGGTACTGAACGCCGGGGCTGATGTGGTTGCCGTGGTAGACACCGACGGAACGAGCATCGTGACCGTCCGGCGAAGACCTGACGCGGCCCCAGGAGACTACGAAACATTGCGCGGAGAGTCTTATTACGGCGAGTGGGCATTTGTCCAACGCGTTTTCGATGGTGTCACCGACGAGGTGGTTGGAGACAAGCATGCTGGCTTGGCGGCTCTTGAGTTTGACGGCGAAAAACACTACGTTTTCTTTGTAGCCGGACCGCTGCTTGAAACCGATCGGAGCCTGAACGGATCAGTGCTGGTCGGAAAATACGTCGACCGCCTGAGTGCGGAGGTGGCAGTTGCAGCCGGTGCGAACGTGTCGAGCTACGATTTGAATGGAAAGGCCCTCAGCTCAACGCTTGAACCCACTAGCGGAGAATCGATCGACGTCTCCCTCGAAACCCTCCAGAATATTCAAGAACTGGATTCGGGACAAAGCCCGGTGCGTGCGATAACCGTGGCCGGATCCGAATACTGGGAAGTATTAGCTCCACTGGTGGTCCGACAGGGGACAGAAAATCTGGGAGTGCTGGGGATTTCACTGCTTCGAGTGCCCGTTGAAAGCACCGCGAAGGACAGCCTACCGGTCGTACTGCGATTTGGCGCGTTGGCACTGGCATTGATCGTTCTGATTGGTCTGCTGCTTTCGAATTCCATCACCAAACGGCTGGGAGCTCTGGTGAAAGCCTCGGCCGACATCGCAAGCGGCGACCTGGAGACTTATGTGAATGTGCGCGGAACCGATGAGATCGGAGTCCTTTCGGTCACATTCAACCAGATGGTCGAAGGGCTTCGAGAAGGTTCGATCTATCGCGATCTACTGGGTCGATCGGTAACACCTGAGGTCCGCGATCAGCTCAGAACTTCCTTCTCAGATGGCGCGCTCATGTTGAAGGGTCAGAGTTCTGAAGCCACCATCTTGTTTGCCGACTTCCGCGGCTACACGACCATGGCCGAATTCACGGAGCCGGCCGAAGTTATGAAGACTCTCAACGACTACTTCGCGGGAGTAGTGCCGATAATCTCGCTGCACGGCGGAGTCGTGAACAAATTTGACGGCGATGCGGTGATGGCATTCTTCGGAATCCTGCCTAAATACCTTCCCGCCAAAGTAAGTGCGCTTCAGGCAACGCATGCAGGCCTGGAGATGCTAGAACACATTCGAGGCGTGAATAAAGAACGAATCGAGAGTGGCAAGCAAGCTTTCGAGATGGGTATCGGAATATCCACCGGAACGGTGATCGCCGGCGGGCTGGGAAGCGAGGACCGGGTGCACTACACCGTGGTTGGCGACACGGTCAATACCGCTCAGCGGATCCAGCAAATCACCCGCGATCTCGGGGGAACCGCGCTCGTGATCAGCGATCAGACGTACCGAAAACTCGGACCGGTACGCCACCAGTTCCGCTTCGGGCGAAAAGGCTTGGCTCAACTGAAGGGCAAGCAGCAAGAAGTGCTTGTCCACGAAGTTGTAGGTCGGAACTCAACCCTGATCGGCCGGCAGG
>CAYZXF010000276.1:0-5485 GCA_964482355.1 uncultured Anaerolineaceae bacterium
CGCGGGCGGGTATCCAAAACAGAGACCACGTGCTTCCGGATGACATCAAGGCTCTGATTTATCCCGTGGTGGCCCATCGTTTCCTGCTGCAGCCAGAAACGCACCTTCGAGAGCTCTCACCATCGGATATCCTTGATGAAACGCTAGGGCAGGTGCCCATCCCGGCGTGAGGTCCTCGAGCACCCTTCCCCAACTCACTCGTTCAATAAGGCTCAAGCGACGCCTGCTGCCAATCATGGTGGGGCTGCTGCTCCTGCTAGAACTGCTGGTTCCCTACCGTGGCTGGATCGTGTTGTTGGTCGGATTGGCGGGCGTTTGGTTGATTGGGATTCTGTGGGCCCGATCCCTGGCGTCAGGATTGCGCGTCACACGTGAAACGCGCTTCAGTTGGAAGCACGTTGGAGACACCCTGCTGGAGCGCTACACGTTGACCAATGACGGCTGGGCGTCTGCTGATTGGCTCGAACTGGTCGATCATTCTACGGTTTTCGGCAGCACCGTTATCATCGGAGTTCCTGGTCACTCATCGCTGCGCCGACATAAGCAGTCATTTTGTAACCGCCGGGGTGCATTCACCCTCGGACCCACCACGCTGCGATCCGGCGATCCCTTTGGGATCTATGAAGTCGAAGTGCACGATCCCTCTACGGCCTCGCTGATGGTGATGCCGCCGATCTTGCAGCTTCCCGGTGTCGAGGTAGCACCTGGCGGCCGGGCGGGGGAGGGGCGGCCGCGCCAATTAATGCTCGAACGTACGGTGAGCTCAGCAAGAGTCGCTGAATACGTTCCTGGCGACAGCTTGAATTGGATCCACTGGCCAACCTCTGCACGCCTGGACTCCTTACACGTGCGCAGCTTCGACAGCACTCCCTCAGCGGATTGGTGGATCGTGCTCGATCTCGATCAAGCAGTGCAGGTGGGGCAAGATCAGGACTCTACCGAGGAGGCAGCCATCGTTATCGCGGCCTCCTTGGCGGATAGGGCCCTCCGGGAGCGGCAATCCGTCGGGCTCACTGCAAATGAGGGAAAGATCTGGCTGCCGCCGCGCGCGGATGCTGCACAGCGTTGGGAGATCCTGCTTGCCCTAACGCTGGCTTCGACGAGCGAATCCAGCCTGGGCGACTTGCTGCGTGGCTTGCGTAATTCCATCCGGGCCTCCTCGAGTCTGATCATCATCTCCTCCTCCACGAGCGGTGAGTGGGTCGGCGACCTGCTTCCGCTGATGCGGCGCGGCTGCGTCCCAACGATACTCCTGCTGGAACCGACCTCCTTCGGCGGATCCGCAACTGTGTCGAACGCAGTTGTAGCGCTCTCTAGAGCGGGAATTCGGCACGACATCATCCGAAAGGAGCTGCTGGATCGAGTTGCACCCGATTCGCGGGAAGAGCGGCTGGAGGTCACCAGTTGGGAGCGGCTGAAGTGAGCGCGACGTCTGCGCTCCCAAGCGCGCGCATCCCTTGGCGAATTCTCTTGGTGATCGCGCTGCTTCTGGTTGTTCTAGGGAGTGCCGCGTATGGTTTGGCCGAGATCGCTCAAGGACTCGACGCGGCCCTGGTTCTCATGATCGTGACGATTGCAACTGGACTCGGTTGGGGTTTGGCCGCGACGCCCATAGGCGGATGGGCAGCGCTCACTCTTGCATCATTGGCCGGAATAGCCGTCCTTACCGCTCGCATCGGCCGCATTGGTACTCAATGGCTCGCCATTCCCGCCGAGCTGGTGGAGTTCATGGCGGAGTCGATCCGCTTGCGAGAGATCGCCCCGGTCGAGCCGCTGGTCGCAGCAGTTTCGGAGTTGCTTATGGGCTTGGGCGTGTTTTACTCACGCTTATGGCTATGGCTCCGTTCTTTTGCTACCGACCAATGGACCATGGACCCGGTGGCAAGCGCCTTCGTTTGGTCTACGCTGATTTGGGGGGCGGCGGTCTGGGCAGCCTGGGCGGTTCGCCGCCGTCGAGAGCCGATTGCGGCCGTGCTCCCGATATTGACCTTGATGGGAATCTCCTATGCAATATCCCGAGGTCAACCCTCGAGCTTTGTCATTCCGCTAGGAAGCACATTATTGCTCATGGCCTTCGCGAGTCACGACGCGCGTGTTCGTCAATGGAATCAGGATGGAATTGATTCGCCGGAGGGAAAGACCAGCTCGCTTGCCATCATCGTGCTACCGATTGCCGTTGTCCTAACCGCGGCTGCGGCATTGGCACAAAGTTTTTCGCTCATTCGGATTGTAAATGTAATCGATGGCATTGCTGGTGGCGGTGCGGGAGTTGAGCGATCGCTGGCCGACTCGCTCGGCCTCTTCCGAGGCAGCGCGGCAGAGACCGGAATTGAATCGGTGATGACTCCGGGCCTTCCAAACCGTCATCTTATCGGATCGGGACCGGAGCTCTCCGAACAGGTCGTGATGGAAGTGACCGTGACAAACCTGCCGCTCGAGGGATCCATCCCAAGCTTTCGCTGGAGAGCCCTAACCTACGATCGGTACCAGGGTCGCGGATGGCAGACTAGTTCTCTGATTCTCGAAGACCTCCCAGCGGGAGAGCTCATCGACGCTCCAGAATTGCCGAGCGACCTTGTCGTGCGTCAATGGATTCGGGGGATCGCTGACCTGGGTGGGCTTGCCTACTCTGCTGGGAATCCGGCCGTGCTGGACCAGGAGGTCCAGGTCGCGTGGCGGGATACGGGGCGAGATGCATTTGCTCTGACGATCGGCGAGCCCCTTTATCAGATCGAGTCTATCGTCTCCCAAGCAAGCCAGACTGAGCTTCGGGCGTTAGGAACGGGGTACCCGGATTGGGTACGGGAAACTTATCTGACGTTGCCTGAAGATGTGCCAGATCGGGTTCTGGCTTTGGGAAGAGACCTAACCGCAACCTCCGGCACTCCATACGATCGCGCCCTGGCAATCGAAACCTACCTCCGCGCTATTCCATATACGCTAGACATCCCCGAGCCACCGATCGATCGAGACATCGTGGATTATTTCCTGTTTGATCTGCGGAAGGGGTACTGCGACTATTATGCATCCTCGATGGTCGTACTGGCCCGCGCCGCCGGAATCCCTGCGCGCTTGGTGGTCGGGTATGCCTCAGGCACCCCTCAACGAACGGAGGGTACGATCCGTTACATTGTTACGGAAGCCGAAGCCCATTCGTGGGTCGAGGTGTACTTCCCGGAAATCGGATGGGTAGAGTTCGAGCCGACGGGCGGACGCCCGGCAATCGAGCGTAAGCTGGCAGCCCTGGCGCCATCCTCCTTATTAACACCAAGCCTCGAGCTCGCGCGTCCGCAGGGATTCGCGGTCCAGCTTGATGTGCCCACACTGGCGGGGAGCGCACTATTAATTCTCCTTGTTGTCTGGTTTGCCTGGGTGATGTTATTGGACCCACTCCGGCTTCAGAGTGGGGCGCCCAGAAAGACCGTATTCTTGCTCTATAGGCGTCTGCGTCGGCACGCCTCGCGCTTAGGCATTGAGTCTTCACCCGGGGACACGCCATATGAATTTCAGGCCGCTCTCCTCACTGCTCTGGAGGACGGATCTCCGCGTATCAAAGAGCCTGCACGCGGGCTGATCGATGCCCACGTACAAGCCGTCTATTCCAAACGGCCTGTCGATAAAGCGCAGAGTGCTCACCATATTCGCGCGTGGCGAGGTTTGAGCCTCAGACTATGGCTTAGACGCCTAAAGCACTTCCTTCGCATTCCTTAAAAGTTCTCGTTTCCATTGACGCAATAAGGAGCCTACATTAGGATACTTTCAGCCAGAGAAAATCAATTTCCCTCAGTAAAACCCGGGCTGAAATTACCAGAATGTCCCGTTATTCCATTGAGACTCTCGAGCGTGGACTCAGCGTCCTGTCGTTGTTCAGCAACGATTCATCGGGGCTAACGCTCACCGAGATATCGAGGTCGGCCGGCATAAACATGACCACCTCGCTTCGAATTGCCTCAACCCTCGAAGGGGCCGGATACCTCCGGCGAGATCCCAAAACTAAACGCTATCGGCCGTCACTGAAGGTGCTGCAATTGGGCTTCTCAGCCCTTCGGAGTATGGACATCCGCCAGTCCGCGAGACCGCATCTCGAGCGTCTCTCGAGCGAGGCCGGCGAGACCGTCAGCCTCGCCGTATTGGATGGCCTGGAGATCGTCTATGTCGACCGCATCCGCAACCGCCAGATCGTGGGCGTCGTGTTGGGGATGGGATCTCGCCTGCCGGCGCAATGCACATCGATGGGAAAGGCCATGTTGGCTTACCTTCCGGGTGATCAGCTCAAAACGCGCCTTAATGGCGCGGTTCTCGAAGCGTGTACCGGAAATACAATCGTTGAGACCGATTCTTTGGCAGCCGATCTGGCGAAGGTGCGACGAAGGGGCTACGCAATCAACAACCAGGAGCTGGCAGTCGGGCTCAGGGCGGTGGCCGCACCAATTTGGGGCGAACTCGGAAAAGTAGTGGCTGCCATCAACATCAGTGGATCGACCGAGACCATCTCGCGTAGCCGCCTCAAGCAGGAGTTGGTGCCCCTGCTTTCCCGGACGGCCGCCGACATCTCCCAGGCGCTTGGTTACATGGACCCCGGAGACGCGCAGTGAGTGCTGGGGCGTTGGACGGAATCCGGGTGATCGATTTCACTCGAGTGTTGGCCGGCCCGTACTGCACGATGATGCTTGGAGACCTTGGGGCGGAAGTCATCAAAGTGGAGCAGCCCGGGTCCGGAGACGGTACCCGGCAGTGGGGCCCTCCCTGGGTAGGCGAAGAGAGCGCCTATTTTCTCAGCACTAATCGCAACAAGAAAAGCATTACCCTGAATCTCAAGCACGAGGAAGGTCAACGGCTCGCGCATGAGCTGATTGCCTCCGCGGATGTCCTGGTGGAAAACTTCCGCCCGGGCACGACCGCTAAGCTGGGTTTGGACTACGAGAAGCTGACGGCCGAACACCCATCCTTGATCTACTGCAGCATTACGGGATACGGCAAAAACGGCCCCTATAGCGAACGCTCGGGGTATGACTTCATGATCCAGGCGCAGGGGGGCCTCCTATCCATCACCGGCCCGGAAGATGGCCCTCCATCGAAAGTCGGAGTGGCCATCGTCGATATCACTGCCGGCCTACATGCAACCAGCGCGATCCTTGCGGCGCTCTACCATCGAAAAACTACCGAGGAGGGCCAGCACATCGATATCGCCCTTTTCGATACCCAGGTGGGATGGTTGGCCAACGTAGCTCACAATTACTTTGCGCCTGGAGCCCCGCCAAAACGATACGGCAATGCCCACCCCAACATCGTGCCCTACGAGACCTTCTCCACTTCCGACGGCTATGTAGCAGTCGCAGTTGGGACCGACGCACAATTTGACAGACTCTGCACGGCGGTAGGCCGAACGGACCTTGGCCAGGATTCGAGGTATCGAACGAATGCAGACCGAGTCGAGCACCGCGATACGCTCGTGCCAGAGCTCCAGGAAGTTTTTCGCCAGCAG
>CAYZXF010000277.1:0-3016 GCA_964482355.1 uncultured Anaerolineaceae bacterium
TCCTTGTGTCGCTGCGGCAACTCAAATAACAAGCCATTTTGCGACAATTCGCACATCGCCAGTGGGTTTAAGTCGGGAAAGTCAAAGGTTGGCAGCCGTGCGCATTCGGGGACAGGCGACTCGTTGCAAATTACCCCGACAGAGAATGGTCCGTATCAACTTCTAGGGAATGTGGAGATTGTCGACGCGGAGGATGGAACTTTATTCAGTGGCGGGATGATTCGATTGTGCCGCTGTGGGGCTTCCAGTGAAATGCCCTTCTGCGACAACTCGCATCTTCACAATGGGTTTGAAGCCAAATCCTGGTAGCGGACCCATTTAGGTTAAGATAGAGCATGGCAAATACTCGGCGAAGGCTAGAAACAACCAATCGGGGAGGGGTTGTGGTCGGCGTGCTGCTGATCGCGATGGGTATGGTGTTCTTTGCCGCCAATATGCTGCCCGGTATCGATCTGGCGAGCATGTGGCCGGGAATGTTCTTCGCGGTTGGGCTTGCGCTATTGCTCCCACCCTGGATTCTGCCCTCGCATCGCCAGGCGCTTGCTGGCCTGATCATCCCCGGAATGCTGCTTATCGTTCTTGGTTTCATCTTCACCTATCTTGTAATCACAGACGACTGGGATTCCTGGGCCTACAATTGGGCCTTGATCCCGGCCAGTGTGGGTGCCGGCCTATGGATCGCGGCAAGGTTCGGCTTCTGGGGGCCGGGCGCCTCAACCGTCGGACTCTGGATGCTGGCCGGTAGCCTGGTTGCATTTGCCATCTTCGCCGCCTTCTTAGGCGGCGACGGCGCACTTGCCAAGGGAGCACCGCTCGCCCTGATTGGGATGGGGGTTGTGGTCACCGTGACCGCCCTGGTCCGCACCCGAACCGACTGATTTACGGTTCAAGATTCGATCCTGCGATAGAAAGCCGATGCATATGGGATGCATCTGAGCTTCGGCGAAACACCCCTGACCACACTTCATGAGTGAAGCTCCCAAGTTCTCCGAATTCCTCAAAGGAGTCATCCACGTCTGGTCTGTCGAGCGGCCCAACCAGCTTGCAGCGGGCCTGGCATATTTCGGCATGTTCTCGTTTGCTCCAGTGATTTACATTGCCTTTGTAATAGCGGGTCTCTTCCTGGACTCCGCTTCGGCAATGGAAAGCGTATTCGCTCGGCTCGAGGAGACGCTGGGCTCAGAAGTCGCCGTGCTGGTCCGCTCTATGGTCGAAGCGCTCGACCAACCTGCCGACGCAGGCTCAGTGCTGCTTTCGGTGGTGACGTTTCTTCTCTTACTGTACGCGGCCTCAAGCTTCTTCTACCAGCTCCAATACGCGCTCAATCGGGTCTGGGGAATACGGCCGCCGGAGAAGGGCGGGACGCTAGCCTTCATCCGCCATCGGTTGTTATCCTTCTTAATTGTGATAGCCATGGGCTTCATCCTGATTGCCCTCGCATTAGTGAGCATCATGGGAACATGGATCGATTCCCTTCTTAACCTTGGGGTCTTTGACGCAAGATTGGGGGTTCCGGCTTTTGTGATCATTGCAACTTTAGTATTCGCCGTCTTGTATAAGGTGCTGCCGGATGCCGAGACCTCCTGGCGATCCGTTTTCCTCGGAGCGGGGATCAGCTCCGCGATGGTGACCGTTGGGGGAGCGCTCGTTATCTGGCTGCTTGGCCTGGGGAGGCTCAATACGGGAGCCGCAGCAGCGGGGGCGTTTATCCTGGTGCTGTTATTGATTTACTACATCGCGCAAATCTTTCTCGTCGGTGCGATCATCTCCAAGGAGCATGCCGCCTGGAGCCAACTCAAAAGACAGGCCCAATCATGACCTTCAACGATTTCATGACCCAAGTTCGCGAGTTCCTCGATAGCCGACTGTTTGGTATTGGGGACACAAACGTTACCATCGCGTCGGTCCTCACAGTACTAATCATTGTGATCGCGACCATCTGGGGTGCACGCATCGCCCGCAGGGCGAGTCGTCGGATAATGCTTGGTCGCAGCATTACCGACGAAGGCACCATTGGGTCGATCTCCAGCCTTGTGAACTACGTCGTCCTATTTGTGGGGTTCGCGATCGCGATGCGGACGATTGGAATCGATCTGGACGCGCTGTTCGCAGCGAGCGCGATCTTCGCCATCGCCCTGGGTTTCGCCCTGCAAGGAATAGTACAAAACTTTGTAGCAGGCGTTATTCTGCTCACGGAGCGAAATGTCCGGCCAGGAGACGTGCTGGAGATAGAGAACCTGATAGTACGAGTAGCAGAGTTGGGACTCCGTTCGACAATCGTGCGTACGAGAGATGGCGAAGATCTGATTGTTCCAAATTCCATTCTGATCCAGGACACGGTGAAGAACTATACGCTGCATGACTCCACCTTCCGAATGCGAACCGAAGTGGGCGTGAACTACGACTCCGATATGCAATTGGTGCGGCAGGTGCTTGAAGAGGTCGCGAACGATCCACAATGGAACTTGCCCGACGTGAAGCCACAGGTGCTGCTGCTCGGATTCGGCGACAACGCAGTGCTCTTTGAAGTCGCGGTCTGGATGGCGGATCCCTGGCTGGCGCGTCAGGCGCACTCAGACCTGAATGAGGCGATTTGGTGGAAGCTGAAGGAGCGCAGCATCGTGATCGCGTTCCCGCAGCTCGACGTGCACTTCGATGCAGAGCTAGAGCGGGGTCTGAGAGGCATTAGCAAATCGGCGGGCGCCTGATGGAGCCGTCCGAATCAACAACCCCTAATTACGGCAGCATTTATCGCTCGAGCTATTCGTACTTGGGGGTGATTCGCAGAAGCGACGCTGAGAAATTACTGATCCGAATAGGTTGCCATCGGTGGCGGTTTGGTGGCTTCGAACGCCTTCCTCGTGCCTGGTAGCATCGCGTAAATTATCACCAGGGCACTGATAATCATGGACGTTTGAACATCGGCCCACTCACCTCCGGTCACAATGATCACAAAGTTGATCGTAAGGTGCAAGACCGCAAGTAAGACAACGTAGAGCCAACCTTGGTAGTCCAC
>CAYZXF010000278.1:0-6751 GCA_964482355.1 uncultured Anaerolineaceae bacterium
TGTGATGCTCGGCCTCAGTGTTTTCCTGGATGGCGAAGAACCGAAACTTCCGAGTATCGAACCTGTCTATCCCAATGCCAATTGGCATGAGCGGGAGGTGTTCGATATGTTCGGAATTGACTTCGTCGGAAGCTCCGATCTACGGCGCATCATCATGCCGCATGATTGGGAAGGTCATCCGCTGCGAAGGGACTATCCACTTGGGTACGAAGAGGTGCAGTTCACCTTCAACTTCGACGAAATCGACCGACGGAAGAAGTACGCTAAAGATTAAATTGGAGCCAAGTAGGGTGAACTACAAGCAGTTCACCTTCAACTTCGACGAAATTGACCGACGGAAGAAGTACGCTAAAGATTAAATTGCAGCCAAGAAGGGTGAACTACAAGCAGTTCACCTTAAAGTTTGACGAAATCGACCTGTATGCAAAGGACGGATTGAAGAACGCAGATGCTTGAAGCGCAAATGGAAGTAACGGTTGATGAACTAAAGGGGCTGGTTTCGCAGCGCGCCATCGATGGCGAGACGATGATCCTGAATATGGGGCCTCAGCATCCGAGCACGCACGGCGTGCTGCGGCTGCTTCTCGAGTTGGACGGTGAGATCGTCGTCAACTGTGTGCCAGACATCGGCTTCCTTCATACGGGCATTGAAAAGAATATGGAAGCTAAAACGTATGAAAAAGCCCTGGTCATGACCGACCGCATGGACTACTTGAACAACCTGGGCAACAATCTCTGCTATTGCCTGGCGATTGAAACGCTGGTCGAGCTGGATGTCCCACCGCGGGCTCAAATGGTGCGCGTCCTGCTGACAGAACTGACAAGAATCGCTTCCCACCTCGTGTGGTTAGGGACACATGCGCTCGATCTGGCAGCCATGTCGGTATTTCTGTACACCTGGCGCGAGCGAGAAATTCTGATGGACATCTTTGAGTTGTGCTCTGGACAACGGATGATGACCTCCTATTTCCGGCCGGGTGGCTTGTGGCGCGATCTGCCAAACGGCTTCGAAGAAGCGGTCCAGCAATTCATCGACCTATTTCCCGCTCGGATTGAGGAGTACGAAAACCTGCTTACAGAGAATCCTCTCTATATCGATCGCACGAAAGGGATCGGGGTTATTTCCACCTCGCAGGCGTTGGAGATCGGTCTTACCGGGCCAAACTTGAGAGCCACCGGAATGCCCTTTGACTTACGAAAGACGCGACCGTACAGCGGCTACGAGCAGTTTGATTTCGAGGTACCGACGGCCTCCAATGGCGATACCTACGATCGGTATACGGTTCGAATGGAAGAAATGCGGCAGTCGCTCAGGATCGTGCAGCAAGCGCTGGTCCAGCTGCCGGAAGGACCCTTCCGCAGCGACAACCGCAAATTCGTTCCCCCGCCGCGATCAGAATTAGGTCACAGCATGGAAGCCGTCATCCACCACTTTAAATTGTGGACAGAAGGCTTTTCGGCACCAAAGGGAGCGGTCTATATTCCGGTTGAGTCTCCCAGGGGCGTTCTGGGCTGCTATCTCGTGGGAGACGGCGGACCCATGCCGCAGCGAGTGCACTTTCGAACCCCCAGCTTTGCCAACTTGCAGGCGCTTCCCATGCTAGCCAAAGGACACCTCGTTGCAGATTTGATCGCCATCATCAGCAGCCTGGATCCAATACTCGGCGATGTAGATCGGTAAAGACGTGCTGAAAGAAAATCACGCTCAAGAAATCGAAGGCATCCTGGCAAAATATCCGCCCGATCAGAAGCGATCTGCCGTTATGCCGCTCTTGTTCCTCGCGCAACGCGAATATGGCTCGCTGAGCACTGAAGCCATTTCTGAAGTCGGTGATTTGATCGGGCTCCAGTCGACAGAGGTCGCCTCGTTGGTAGGCTTCTACACCCTTTATCACGATCGGGAAGGTGGCAAATACCGCATTCAAGTGTGCACCGATTTGCCATGCGTCCTTCGAGGCGCGCAGGCATTCGCAGATGAACTGTGTGACAAGCTGGATATCAGGATGGGAGAAACCACTCCGGATGGACAAGTCACCGTTGAAGAAGTGAAATGCCTGGCCGCATGCGACCGGGCTCCGATATTTCAGGTGCAGGAGCCCAATGGGATTCACTATCACGAGGATCAATCGGTGGGCTCTGCGCTAGCATTAATCGAGGCACTGAGGGTAGAGGGTCAAGTTGACTGAACACGTCGTATTGCGACATCGAGACATAGAGGGTCTCGATCAGCTCGGCACCTATATCGAGAACGGCGGCTATAAGGCATTCGAGTCGATTGTCAGAAAGAAGTCGCCACAGCAAGTGATCAATCTCGTGAAGAAGTCCGGGCTGCGAGGTCGCGGGGGCGCTGGATTTCCTACCGGAGTCAAATGGAGCTTCCTCACACCTGACGTCTTTCCCCGCTACGTCGTCGCCAACGCCGATGAGTCAGAACCCGGCACCTTCAAGGATCGCGAGATCATGGAGCGCAATCCTTTCCAGTTCCTGGAGGGCGTGGCGATCTGTGCCTATGCCGCGCAAGCCAATGTGGCCTACATCTATTGCCGCGGCGAATTCTGGGATTTGACACAAGAGCTAGATGCCAAAATCGAGGAGCTGCATGAGCGTGGACTGCTAGGAAAGAAGCTCTTCGGCAGCAAGTACTCATTAGAGATGTTCACACATCTGGGAGCTGGAGCCTACATCTGTGGCGAAGAAACCGCGCTGCTGGAATCCCTGGAAGGCAAGCTGGGCCAGCCACGGCTGCGCCCGCCGTTTCCAGCCGCGGAGGGCCTATTCGCTAAACCCACTGTGGTGAACAACGTCGAAACGCTCGCCAATCTGCCGCCCATTATCAGTCGCGGCGCCAAGTGGTACCGCAGCATCGGAACCGAAAAGAGTACCGGCACGAAGGTGTTTTCCATATCTGGCAATGTTGAACGTCCCGGCAACTATGAACTGCCGCTCGGAACAACGTTCCGAGCGCTGATCTACGACCAGGCGGGCGGCATCCCGAACGGCGTAGCGATCAAAGCTATTCTGCCGGCAGGCGCCTCGGCCCCGATCCTGCCCGCGACTGACGAAGTCCTGGATACCAGGATGGACTACGAATCGGTTCCCGAGGTCGGTTCATCGCTGGGATCTGCTTCGATCATCGTGATTGATGAGACGGTAGATATCGCCTGGGTGGAGTCTAAAATCACAGACTTCTTTGAACATGAATCGTGCGGCAAATGCACGCCTTGCCGAGACGGCACCTATTAGATGAAACACATCTTCGACCGCCTGATGGACGATACGGCACAGCCGCACGAGATCGACCTGTTGCACACCGTGGGAATCGGAATTCAAGGCAAGTGCCTGTGTGCGCTGGGAGATTTCGCCGCCCTGGCGGTTACCTCGGCTGTGGAGCGCTTCCGGCCGGATTTCGAGCTGCATGTTCTGGAAGAATCGAGCAAGGCCGCATGAGCGTCACTCTTACGATAGACGGCAACGAAGTGACCGTACCGGAAGGTACGCTGCTGGTGGATGCCGCCAAGCGGCAGGGCACAGACGTTCCGGTATTCTGCTACCACCCCAAGATGGAGCCAGTCGGCATGTGCCGGGTGTGCCTGGTTGAGATCGGGCGACCGGGTCGCGATCGAGCCACAGGCAAACCGCTTCTCGACGACGCTGGCAATCCAGTGATTCAATTTGGACCCAACCTCGAGACCGCCTGCACGGTCCCGGTCGACGAGGGTTGGCAAGTACGGGTAGCGAGCGAAAAGGCGATTCAAGGGCGCAACGAAATTGTCGAATACCTTCTCACCTCCCATCCGCTCGATTGCCCAGTTTGCGACAAGGGCGGCGAGTGCCCGTTGCAGAACCTCACCATGGAGCATGGGCCGGGCAAAAGCCGGTTTCTTTTTGATGACAAGATCCGTCTCGCCAAGCGTCACCCTCTAGGGGAGCTGATCTTCCTTGATCGCGAGCGATGTATCCAGTGCGCTCGATGCACCCGTTTCCAGGACGAGATTGTTGATGACCCGGTGATCGGATTCTATGAGCGGGGGCGTCGGCTCGAAATTGTGACCTACTCGGATCCCGGATTCGACTCTTATTTCTCCGGAAACACCACCGATATATGCCCGGTGGGCGCTTTGACCACCGCCGACTTCCGATTTGGAGCCCGGCCATGGGAGCTTAATTCGGCAGCCTCCATCTGCCCGCATTGCCCGGTGGGCTGCAATTTGACCTTGAGCACCCGCCGAGAGGCGAGCAGAGGCGGACGGGATGTCGTTAAGCGGGTTATGCCGCGGCAAAACGAGCAGGTGAATGAGATCTGGATATGTGACAAGGGTCGATTCGCCCACCACTACGCTCAGAGCCCGGAGCGACTGACGAAGCCTCTCATTCGCAAGAATGGGAAATTGGTCAAGACTTCTTGGGATAAGGCCTTGCAGATGGCCGCGGAAGGACTGAAGAAGGCTGGGTTGCAATCGATCGGTGTCGCTAGCGGCCGCCTGATGAACGAGGACCTCTTCAACCTGCGCGGATTGATGAAAAATATCGGCGGCAAAGCCGTCCTCTCGGAATCGATGGCGGGAGGCGATCTCACACAGCGCTATGGAGTTGGGGAGGGGACCAATCTGGGCGAGCTGGGAAAGCGAGATGCGGTTCTCGTAATCGCAGCCGATCTGCATGAAGAAGCCCCTATCTGGTGGCTGCGCCTGAAACAAGCCGCGGAGCGGGGCGCCACCGTGATCGTCGCAAATGCCCGCGCAACCCGCCTCGACAAATACGCTCAATACAGCCTGCGCTATGACCCGGGTCAGGCAGTGCATACCGCGCTGGGGCTCCTGCAATTTATCGATGAAGATCGGGAACTCAAACGATTTGAGGGAGACAAAGAACTAAAGGCGGCGGCCAGGGCCTTCAAACGCGCAAGGAACGCCATTGTATTCTTCGGACGCGAGGGATTAAATTATTCTGGAACCCAGGCCCTGGCGCGATCCTGCGCACTGTTGATCGAGTCCAAAGGCCGCCTCGGTAAGGCGAATAACGGGCTCGTAGGAGTGTGGCCGCATGCCAACACCCAAGGCGCGTGGGACATGGGATTCCGACCGGACTCGCGAGGGCTGATCCGTGCTCTCGATGGCGTGAAGGCGGCCTATATCGTAGGCGCCGACCCGGCGACCGCCGAGCCAGGTGCGGCAAGTGCACTCGATAAGCTCCCGATGCTCATCGTTCAAGATTTATTCCTTACCGCCACGGCGGAGCTGGCAGACGTGGTCTTGCCTGCGCAGTCTTTCGTGGAGCGGGCAGGCACCTTCACCAACGGCGAACGTAGAGTTCAGCGTCTGTATCCTGCGGTGATCGAGCCCCCTGGGAGCCTCCCGGATTGGAAGATTGTGGCGGACCTGGGCAAGCGCCTGGAACTCGATCTTGAGAGTACGGCGGCTCCGCTGGTCTTTGAACGTATCGCAGACGAGGTCCGTGACTACTCCGAACTTAGCTACGATGCTCTGGCCGTAGTAGAACCTCAGTGGCCCGAGGTTGGGGGAGAGGATCTCTACTTCGGTGGAACGGCATATGCCAATAAACAGGGGCTGGGGGTTCAGCTTGCGCCGCGTGGGGTAGGACGCCCCTTGAAATGGAAGGCGCCTCCCCGGGCGAGCGCAAAGAAAGACCTGCTGATCGTACCGGTAACCAAACTGTATGACCGTGGCAGCGCGTTACGAGATTCCAAGTTACAGGAGGTGCGGGTCGCCAAGCTTCAGATGGCTTTGCATCCGAACGAAATTGAACGGCTCGGCCTCACAGATGTGGGGGAGGCTGAGATTGTCTGGGACGGACGCGTAGAGCGGCTGAAATTTATAGCGAACTCTGACGTACCGATTGGCTCTGCGCTGGTTCCTCGCAGCCTTCCTCTCTCGGAGCCAACTGCCGTAACGGTGAGGCGCCCCGAATGACAATCGAATTAGGCAGCCTGATCGAATGGTCCATCAAATCCTTTGTGCTCATCAACATCGTTCTGGGCGGATTTGCTTACTTGACGCTGTTCGAGCGGCGCGCGCTGGCCCGGATGCAAGCCCGCATCGGCCCTAACCGAGCCGGCCCAGCGGGTATTCTGCAGCCCATTGCTGATGGGATCAAGCTCATGTTCAAGGAGGAGCTGATTCCCGACCGAGCCGACAAAGTGCTCTTCATCTTGGCTCCCATCATTACGGTGGTACCCGTGCTGATGCTCCTGGCTGTGGTTCCCCTGGGGCCGGACGTCGTAATCTTTGGGCAGGAGATCAGCTTGGGGTTAGCAGCCGAGATCGATGTAGGCATTCTATATATCTTTGCGATCGCCTCGATCGCGGTTTATGGCATTGTCATTGCCGGCTGGTCTTCCCACAGTAAGTACTCGCTGCTGGGCGGGTTGCGCGCCTCAGCCCAAATGATCAGCTATGAGCTTGCATTGGGGCTGGCGATCGTCGGCCCGATCCTTCTCGCCGGGTCGATGAGTGTGGCCGAAATTGTGGCCGATCAGCAGGGCCTTTGGTATGCGGTCCTGCAGCCGATCGGGTTCCTTATTTTCATGATCGCTGCCGTCGCCGAGGTCAATCGAGCGCCGTTCGACATGCCGGAAGCGGAGCAGGAGCTGACCGCTGGTTACCACACCGAATATTCGGGAATGAAATTTGCGCTCTTTTTTATGGCCGAGTATGGAAAGATGATCGCGATCAGCTTCATCGCCGCCACCCTTTTCCTCGGAGGCTATTGGGGGCCCTTCGTGGATCGCATA
>CAYZXF010000279.1:0-5138 GCA_964482355.1 uncultured Anaerolineaceae bacterium
ATCCGGCATCATGATGTCCAGCAGAACGATATCGAAGTTGTTGCTGCGCATCATCTCCAGAGATTCTTCACCGCTGTTTGCGAGGTGGATGTCATAGCCGGCGGTGCGCAGTGTGAGATCGATGAGGTCCAGGGTATCGCGCTCGTCGTCGACAACCAGGACGCGGATAGGATCGGTCATTGGCTCAAGAACCTTTGCACGGCTGCACTTCCGGACAATCTACAACCTTCATTTCTAGACACCCCATGGGGCGAGATTTTACACTCGGCATGGCCGAACCGCAAAGTGGTCATCCGTACCTGCGCAAAAAAAAAGCGCCTACGAGTGCGCTGCTTCGAATATCGAGGGCGGCTCAACCGGACAAATGGTTGATCCGGCTCCTAGACTAACGTGTGAACCGGATTCTCGACATATTGTCGGAATACCTGCAGCCATCGGGCGACCTCCGCACCGTCTGTCACGCGATGGTCTGCCGATAGGGTAACCTGCAAGCGCTTGCCGGGAACGACCTGCCCATTCACGACTACCGCCTCGTCCCGCACGCTGCCAACCGCCATGATCGCGGCCTCTGGAGGATTGATGATTGCGATGAAATGATCCACCTGGAACATACCAAGGTTTGATACGGTAAACGTCGATCCTTCGATATCGCCCGGCCGAACCTTCCCGCTTCTCGCACGCGCTACAAGCGCTCGAAGTTCAGTTGAGAGCTGACGAAGCGGCTTGCCATCTACATCCTTTGTAACCACGGTCATGAGCCCGTCATCAAGCGCGACTGCTACTCCGACATTGATATTGCCATGCCGCACGATCTCGCCCTCCTCCAGGGAGGCGTTGATGTTTGGAAATTCTCGGAGAGCCATCGCAGATGCCTTCACCAGGAAATCGTTCACTGAGAATTTTTCGTCATCTGGCATTCGAGAGTTCAATTGCCGGCGCAAATCCATCATAGGCGCGGCGTCCAAATCGGAGGTCACGTAGAAGTGAGGCATCTGCTGCTTGGAGGCCAACATGCGTCGGCCTATTACTTCGCGCAACTTGGTCATGGGGGCTCGCACTGTCTCGAGCGGGGCAGCAGACGGCTGGATTGGCGAGGTTTCGGTGGCAGCAGCAGGAACCGCAGCCTCTACGTCCCGCTTCACGATTCGGCCTTGCGGACCGCTTCCGGACAATGCGCGAAGTTCCACGCCTCGCTCGGCAGCGAGTCGACGAGCTACTGGAGAAGCACGAACGCCAGAAGGTAGATCTCCGTTTGCGGAAGTCTCGCTGGCCGCAATCGGGCTGGCGTTTGCAGGCTCAGGCACAGCAGGTTGCTCTGCCATCGGAGCCTCCGTCTTCACCGCTTGGGCTTCGACCTGGATCGATCCAGCATCGAATTCCTCACCCGGTTCCCCGATCACGGTGATCGGAGCCCCAATCGGGACGCTGGTATTCTCTGCGGCCAGGTGTTTTAGTATGACGCCGCCGGTCTCGGCTTCGACCTCGACGGTCGCCTTGTCGGTCTCAATCTCGGCAAGAACCTCGCCGATCTCAACTGTCTCTCCCTCGGCCTTCGCCCAGCGGACCAGCAAGCCCTCGGCCATGTCAAAACCCAACTTGGGCATATTGATAACGGTGGCCACTAAAGCACCTCTTTTACAGCTTCGACGATATCTGCTACTTGAGGCAGTGCCATCTGTTCGAGCTCACGATTGTAGGGAAGGGGGACTTCGACCTGCGCCACACGTTTCGCGGGCGCATCGAAATAATCGAATGCTTCTTCATAGAGCCGGCTGGCAACTTCGGCGCCTACGCCGAAGGAGCGCCATCCTTCTTCGACGATCACCACCCGGTTTGTACGCTTGAGTGACTCGATCGCGGGTCCCATATCCAAGGGCCGCAGGGAGCGGAGATCCACAACTTGTGCCTCTATCCCCTCGGCAGCCAGTTCATCCGCGGCTCGCAGCGAAAGCTGTACGCCTTTCGAGTACGTGATGATTGTAACGTCCGTGCCTTCTCGCTGAACCTTGGAAACGCCGATCGGCTCCACGTAGTCGCCATCGGGCACCTCGCCTTTGGTCTGGTACATGGTCGCATGCTCAATAAACATGACTGGGTCTTCGCCTCGAATGGCTGCCTTCAGAAGGCCTTTGGCGTCATATGGGGTAGCGGGAGCGACTACCTTCAATCCTGGAAAGTGGGCGAAAACGGCATCCGGAGTCTGAGAGTGGGTCGCGCCCAGTTGGCGTCCCCCGCCTGCCACCGTCCGGATAACGATCGGAACAGTGAATTGCCCACCGAACATCGCTCGCAACTTGGCCGAACCGTTCACGATCTGGTCCATTGCCAGGAATGCGAAGTTGATCGTCATCAATTCTGCCACCGGCCGCAGGCCGGCCATTGCGGCTCCATTGGCGGCGCCAACAATTGCGCCTTCTGAAATTGGAGTGTCGCGCACGCGCTCCCCACCGAAGTGATCGTAAAAGCCGCGCGTGACGGCATAGGTGCCGCCCCATAGTCCGACTTCCTCACCCATAATGAAGACGCGCTCATCGCGCTCCATCTCTTCCCACAAAGCTTGCGAGATTGCCTCTCGCATTGTGATTTCCGGCATTTACTGCTCCGCGTAGATGTTCTCGAAAAGTGCCTCGGGCGGAGGATTGGGGCTCGACTCCGCAAACGCGACTGCGTCTTCGATTTCTTGACCTACCAGCTCTTCTTCCTTCGTAAGCTCATCGGAAGAAAAGACGCCATTATCTGTAAGATACGCGCGGAAAATCCCGATCGGATCGTCCTCGCGCCATTGGTCGACTTCCTCGCTCTCGCGGTAACGTTCAGGATCTCCCATCGAGTGACCTCGATAGCGGTACGTCACCACTTCTAGAAAGTAAGGAGTGCTGTTTTCTCGAACAAATCCAAGAGCTTCTTCGGCTGCGTCGCGTACCTCGAGCACGTTCATCCCATTGACCCTGGAGTTGGGCATTTTGTAGCCCTCGGCCTTCTGACGCATTTCCTCGACTGCCGAGGCACGTTCAACTGAGGTGCCCATCCCGTACTGGTTGTTTTCGCAAACCCAGAGCACCGGTAAATCCCACACCATGGATAAGTTCAACGATTCATGGAAATAGCCAATATTGGTGGCGCCGTCACCAAACATACAGATGGTGACGCCGGAATCTCCACGGTATTTATCTGCCATGGCCATCCCGGCCGCGAGCGGCATATGAGCGCCGACAATCGCATGCCCGCCCCAGAAATTGCGGTCCGGATCTACAAGGTGCATCGAACCGCCCTTACCCTTGGTAGTGCCGGTGGCCTTGCCCAGAAACTCCGCAATCACGTACTTGACCTCGATCCCACTGGCAATCGCCACGCCGTGATCTCGGTAAGCGGTGATAACACGATCTTCTGGGCGACGAATGGAGAGCAGGCCGCTGGCTACCGCCTCCTGGCCTATGTATAGATGAAGGAATCCACCAATCTTTCCCTGTTGATACAGTCGTGCGGATTCTTCCTCCAGGCGCCGAATCAGAACCATCTCATGGTACAGGCGCCGCATTTCCTTTTCGTCAAGCGCTTTGAGCGCTACTTCCGCTTCAGCCATCTTGTATCTCCACGCTAGTTTGAACCCCCGCCATCTCATCAGGTTGCGGGCGCTAACGATATGCCCCGGAGGTCCGGGGCCGGCGAGATTATATCATTGGGCTTATGGCTCCGCCCTCAAACCGCTGGCACGCAAGTCGTACTCGGTGAGGGTCGCATCCATGCCCACCGGGATAGGGAGATCCAGCACGAAGTCCACCGATGCGCCAGCACTGAGCGATTCCGGCGCAGACCATCCGGCGGTCACCAACTCGCCTGTAGAAGAGCGAACATCCGCATATACGGTCGCCGTATCCACGTCGAACGTCATCGGATTGCGGATTGTCCCGCGAATGAAAATTGCGGATCCAACGGAGAGAAAGGTAGAAACATCGACTGGCAAGTGAATGGGCGTGTTTGCCGCTTCAGGAGCGGACTGTTCCACCCGCCAACTCACTCGAATCGCTTCCGGATCGCCGGGATCAAATCGAAGACTGACGCCGGGAAAGCCAAATGCCACAAAAGGAAGCTGTTCTCCAGCCTCTAACGGGCGAGGGGTGATCACTTCCTGCAGCCCGATGA
This sequence comes from uncultured Anaerolineaceae bacterium, assembly GCA_964482355.1. Classification (GTDB taxonomy): domain Bacteria; phylum Chloroflexota; class Anaerolineae; order Anaerolineales; family E44-bin32; genus JADFRG01. The sequence goes on from CAYZXF010000279.1 coordinate 4,144, forward strand.
TTCGGGTTCCATTATAGAGGCTGATCAAGACCGATCCTGTTGCGGTCTTGCCGGTATTAGCCAGAGTTCCCACTACGAAAGGAGCGCCCTGTGCTGTGAGATGAAGCCTCGGCTCTTCGAGAATCTCCATCGAGCTGGAGCTTGGCGGCTCAGCAATTATGCCGTCATGAAACAGAATCCATCGGACCGCTCCTGGATTCTCTGGCGCCAGCGCCAGGAACGGTGCTGTTTCTCCGGGCGCGAGCTGTTTCGGGCCGGCCTGCATGACGGATATTGACTTCACACGGTCGTTCGCTGTCTGTCCCAGGAATCCAAGCGAATCGAGCGCGATGTTTCTGTTCCCCGGGTTGGTTACGAATCCCATCATGGCCAGTTCGCCGCTCCCGGTAGCAAAAAACTCTTCCAATTCGAAGATCAGCTCCGGCCGCAGATAACTTTCCTGACCGTCGACCGTTGAGCCATTGCCAGATTCGAGGGTCGATATTTCAACCTGTGCTTCCAGGGGAGCTACTGCACTGTCAAAGCTCACAGAATATGGACTGGCTTCGCCCGGTAGCAAATTTGACATCAGGCTATTTACAGATTGCGACTCGATGACCTCGCCCGCCGCACCTATCAGGCTCACAAGAAGCCGAATCTGGCCAATAGGGCTCTCACTCTGATTCTCCACCAAGCCAAGCACCTGCCACTGACCGGGAGTCGGGCCTTGCGATACATGGTGAGAAATCACCCTGACGGGTGGGACAGAAGTCGGCGGCAGTACGGTGGGAGAAGGAAAAGGGCGGGTGGTGGGCGTGGTCGCGACGGTCTCGCATGCGACCAATGCGGCGCATAACACGAACAAAACACTAAAACGATGGAATTTTAGTTTGCCCAAAGCGATTTAGAGGGGAACGTCAGTCGGAGAAGACTTCTTCGAAATCCAGATCAAATTCAAATTCTTCGCTCTCAAACTCTTCGCTCTCAAACTCTTCGCTGGCACCAAATCCCTCCCC
>CAYZXF010000280.1:0-2420 GCA_964482355.1 uncultured Anaerolineaceae bacterium
TGAAGACGCATCGCCGGGCTGCTGCATTCAGAGCCATTAGGTAACTGGAGCAATATGATTGGCCAGCATAAGAGGGTTTTCAAACTTACTCCTTATAAGAGAGTGTGGGCCGATCAGTTCGACCAAGAAGCTGATCGCATCCGTTCCGCCCTCGGAGACAAGGCTCAGCGGATCGAGCATATTGGCAGCACATCTATCCAAGGCGTTGCCGCAAAACCGATTATTGACATCATGGTCGCAGTCGAAGAGCTAGCTCAATCATCAGACCTCATCGTTCCCCTGGATCAGATAGGCTATGTCTATCGTCCTCTCGATACTATCGCGGGCCGCATGTTCTTTGCCCGAGAAATCCGCCAAGATATTAGAACTCACCATCTGAGTCTGACACAGAATGGGTCGGACTATTGGGTGAACCACCTTCTCTTTCGTGACCAGCTCAGGGAAGATGACGAGTTGGCTTCAGATTACGTCCAATTGAAGAAAGACTTCGGTGAGTACTACGCTCGGACAAATCATCTCGATACAGAGTGGAAGTCAGCATTCGTCGCTCAAGTGTTGGAGATGGCGAAGATGGCCAAATCCGATGGGCTGCCGGCCCCCTAACAACTCGCTGGAGCGGACACTGCCAGCTAGGTCAGACTTCTACGGCGACTTCAAACTCCAGCACTATCGAGGGCCGATCTGACATCATGCTTCCTGGAACGGACCGGGGATGCTGCGGAAAAGGCAAGCGACAATGCATATCGGGGCGGCGAGAAATCGTTTTCAAGGAGAGGCTCCCGGCCGCTCAGCTCGCAGCTGTTAGGCGGCATGGTTAAGATCCTATAATTCACGATGACTTAAAATCCGCCATTTTGATCATGTCTCAGAGTGGGAAATTGGCTTCGATTCCAAGAAGATATAGGTCTGCAGTCGCATATTCGTTAGTCGCCGCAATAACTTTAGCGGGCGGCGTTTTCGCTTGGTTTCGGATTGTCAGGCCTGGAGTGAGGGTCGGGATTACCAGGTCTGGACTCACGGTCGAAGGTGTTGTAGTAGGGCTACTCGCCCTCATCGCGGGTCTCCTGGCAATTGGAGCCCTGTGGGGTTTTGGGATCGCATTGCTAAATAAGCGTCATCCCAGACGCTTAGCAGCTGCCGGAGCAAAGCACTGGGGCATTCCCACATTGGTTTTCGCAGCACTGATCTTGGAGGGCGTAAACGCCTTCCAGGATGATCTCAGCCTCGCTCTCGATGTATCACGGCACTTCATTTTCACTATCTCGTTCGCATTCTCCACTTTGGTCATCACCGCTGTTGCCGTCCGCGGAATGGTCAGAGCTTTGGGGCGCGACGAATTGGCAAGAAGAACCGGCATCTACAGCGGCCTTGCATCAGCGGTCGGTTTTATCTTGGTTGACCTCGTCATGCTGTCGCAAGGCTGGGAGTTGGGAAGATGGATGGGCGGGCGCTCCGTCATGCTCACGGTCATGTTTGCGGGTAATCTAGGTGCAGCTTTAGCCGGCGGAGCGACCATGGGTTGGCTGCTGGGGGGACTGAGGGTTCCTAATCAAGCGGATGAGTCCGAAAGAGTTCAATTCGCTCAGGGCCTTGCGGACATCGAGATGCCGCCTAACCACTCGCTGGAGCGGACCGGGGAATCAGCACCTAAAGAAAGCGAAATTGATGGCCACGGCGTCTAGAAGTGAATTTGCGGTAGCGATCCCCAGCCGCTCAGCTCACAACCGTTATGCGGCATCGGCCGAACCCGCCCAGGGCAATACGACCGATTACGCTGGGTGACTATTAGGATGAAGGAACCTGACAACGAGAAAGAGCTTGCGGATAATACAGCAACCACCGACGAGTATCTTCGCGCAGTAACGATTGGCGAGAGAAAGCCCCTCAACAGCGCAATTCAGCTTGCACCTTACGATCCGGAGTGGCCATTCCAGTTTTCGCTGCAAGCTAAGAGAATTCGCGATTCGCTCCTCGAGAAGGTGTTGCTGCTTGAACACGTAGGGTCCACATCAGTTGCAGGGTTGTCAGCGAAACCAGTAATCGATATGGTTTTGGTAGTCGCTGATTCTGCTGACGAGCCGTCCTATGTCCCGCAGCTGGAGGGACAGGGCTTTGTGCTAAGGATTCGCGAGGCCGATTGGTTCGAACATCGCTTGCTAAAGACGCCTGATTTTGACGGCAATCTCCACGTCTTTTCTGACGGATGTGATGAAGTCGACCGGATGCTGACCTTCCGCGACTGGCTCCGGTCGCATGACGCCGATCGAAAGCTGTACGAGAATACCAAGCGTGAGCTAGCAGCGCGAATCTGGAAGATCACGCAGAACTATGCGGACGCGAAATCGGAAGTAATCCAGGAGATATTGGCGCGTGCACATAGTCCAACTGCTTCGTAGTGCCGCATAACAACTCGCTGGAGC
>CAYZXF010000281.1:0-1860 GCA_964482355.1 uncultured Anaerolineaceae bacterium
TTTGTAAATGGTCATCAGTTCATAAAAACTAAGAATTTCCTAAGATAATGTTTAGAAAGTTCTTTTTTTCGTTGAAATCAAAAAAAAAATCATAAAAATAGCATATAATTTTACAAACTTTGATCCGATATTCAGATCAAAAAGGATATAATAATAAATTCATACCGCACGATCACACTTTTAAACCCCTAATGTTTTTACAAAATAAGCATGGGCGTTGGGGATCTTAAACCCGAGAGGGGACACTATAAGCTATATTGTTATTGTAAAATCAAACTGGAGGTTTTCTGGTAATTGTTTTCTAAATCAAAACTAATTTTGTTATCATCTAGTATATTTTTGATTGTTGCAGGTTATACTATTGCGGACAACTATAACTATAATCCTCAAACCATACAAGTCGATGCACAATTCCCACAGGAGTTCAAGTCTGCATTATTGATAATGTCTTCAGCATCAACTGACCCAGGAACTCTTCATACTTTCACTGGTGCCAGCGATGGTTTATGGTCTGTTGACTCTAATTGGGACAAAGGTTTACCTGCTACTGGCGATTCAGTTTTGATTCCTTCAGGTAAGACCGTAAAGATGGATGTCACTTATACAAATTCTGCGACAATGACAGTTGATGGACTATTGGAAATGCAGAATGGTGCCAGCCTCACAAATTCAGGTACTGGAACACTTGATATTATTGGAAGTATTCGACGTGGTGGTGGTGCTGTTGCTGCTTGGACCTTTACAAATGATAATGTTGTTACCGGTACAGGAAGACTCTTTATTAATGCTGTATCAGCTTTGGGCACAAATAATGGTTCCATTGATGGACTAAATAGAATTTTAGTTTTTTCAGGTGCGATTTTTGATAATAACGGACCAATAACAGATTCTGGCATTACAGTAGGACGTGGGATATTTGCTGGGGGTCCTGGATTTTTTAACAATAATGTAGGAGGTTCAATTGATTTGCCTGCCAATAAAGCTTTCAGAATAAGAGATCTGTCATCCGAAGTAACAAACGCTGCATCTATGACCTTAACTGGTACGGTTAATCATGTTTCAGGACTTTTCACAAACCTTGACACTGGTGAAGTTACTGTAAATGGAGCCAGCTACATCAATCGTGGTAACGTTAGTAATGCTGGTACATTCAATGTAAATGGGTTCTTTAACAACACTCTAGGGGCCACTTTCAACAATACTGCAGGTGATTTTAATGTCCTATCAGGTGGACTCTTAAACAACACTGGATTCTTTAACAATACAGGTAGTCAAAGCCTCAACAACACGGGTACTGTCTTAAACAAACCAACTGGAGAAATCAGTAACTTTGGTGGTGATATCAATAATTTTTGTGGAAGTACTTTCACTCAGAGTGGAACATTAAATGGAAATGCTGCTAACGATTTGTGTCCTACAGTAGTAGTCTCTTCAATTCAAGCGCTAGCTAATGCAAACCCAACTCTATGGGCTACAGAAGGACAAGTAATCACACTTGTTTTTGATTCAAATATTGACCTAGAATCTGAACCAACTGTTACCATTGCAGGAAATACTGCAGCGACCTCAGATACTGTAAATGGAGGAAGATCTAATTGGACATTTACCTATACAATGTCAAGTGGTGATACAAATGCAGCAATCCCTTTCACTATTAGTTGGACAGATGAAAATGACAACACAACGCCCTCTCCAACATCGGCCACCTCCACCATAGTTTATGATAATATGTTTCCAGTAACTACATTTGATGCAGAAACTCCTGCATGTACTCCTGAATGTGAATTTACAACTTTTCTAGCAAGCGGTGATCGAACAAATTCACAAGACATTCAATTTATTTATTCAACTACTGAGACC
>CAYZXF010000282.1:0-3290 GCA_964482355.1 uncultured Anaerolineaceae bacterium
CGAGGAAACCTGCGATTCCGACCCTCCACGACAGCTGAGCAAAGCTTCCACCAAGCAGCCCAAAGATCACCGCCATCACCGGCCAGGCGATAAACGGCGACGTTGATGGGCTGAGCGTGCCGAATGGGCCTCGAGACGTGCCGCGCGCCAGGAAGAACGAGAATTCGGACATACAAAACTCATTAGGATCGGGGGGAATCCTGAATTCCGACAATGATTCAAGGCAAACTTCGTTTCGAGCCAGCAGGACCTCTGATAGACCAGCCGCAATGAAGAAGAATGCCATCCCAAAGAGAAAACCGATGAGAAAGCGCTGTGCTCGATCCCCCGAGAGGATGGAGCGCGGGGTTTCCAGCAGGTCGTCAGTCTCAAACATTTGATCTTGGGCCATGAACCAGATTTATCGCGCAGTCCGCGATATCGGGCTACTCACGGGTACTCCTTGGCATACCTCTCAGCGAAGATGGCTATGCGCAATAATATTTGGTTCCGTAAACTCGCTCAGTCCCCCAGCGAAATCCCTAGATTCCGAGCCGTTTTCACGGCATCACCGTTCGGATTTACGCGATTCGGTACGGCTAATGCCTCTTCAAGAGAGACACTCGTGACTTCGGTCCCCTTTAAGGCGACCATCTGCCCGTGTGTACGCTTTTCCGCCAATCGGAATGCGGCCGCTCCGAAGCGAGTTGCCAGCCAGCGATCGAATGCGGTCGGAGAGCCGCCGCGCTGGAGATGGCCCAGTACGATAAACCGGCATTCCATCCCGCAGGCTTCTTCAATAAACTTCGCAACCGTCGCACCGATACCACCCAGGCGGGCTTGAACGAGCTTGTCGCCCGCCCGACTGAATATCTGCTGACCACCTTTGGGACTCGCACCCTCCGCTACTGCAACAATGCTGAAGTGGCGACCTCTCTCTGCACGGGTCTGGATCGTCTTGCAGATGCTCTCGAACTCAAACGGAATTTCCGGGATCAGGATGATGTCGGCTCCCCCCGCGACACCCGCGTGCAGGGTGATAAATCCCGCGTCCCGTCCCATCAGTTCAAGCACCATAACCCGGTGATGAGATTCGGCTGTGGTGTGCAGTCGATCAATAGCTTCCATCGCGGTGTTGACCGCTGTGTCGAATCCGAAGGTCACATCCGTACCATGGATATCGTTGTCGATGGTCTTCGGAACCCCAATAATCGGAGACCCTTTTTGGAACAGCTCCAGGCTAATTTTAAGTGTCCCGTTCCCGCCGACCACAATCAAACTATCGAGATCGAGCTCGGCAATTCTGTCCACGACTTTATCGGAAACATCTTCGAAGACTTCTTCTCCGTCGCGAATGACCTTGCGCGCAAAGGGGTTGCCGCGGCTTGCGGTTCCGAGGATCGTGCCGCCTTTTGGCAGGATCCCTCGGACCTCGGCCCTTGTGAGCTCGATGATTCCTTCCAGCTCCAGGAGGCCGTCATATCCATTGCGAATTCCCAGGATTTCGTATCCACCTGCGTTGTGTGCAGATTTCACGACCGCCCGGATCACCGCGTTTAGGCCTGGCGCGTCGCCGCCGCCGGTCAGAATACCGATGCGCTTCATGCAGGTCCTCGTTCGTCGTGTAAGAGACCCCGAATTGCGTGGTCTGGCGTGAGCGTTGGGATTTTACACCCTAGGCAGCAACCGCAACCTTACCCTCTAGCAAAGCGGTCGCTTCCTCAGCGGGGACGGCTTTTGAAAAGAGGAACCCCTGGCCGAATTCGCATCCCAGCGCCTTGAGGCGTTCTAGCTGCTCTTCGGTTTCAATTCCTTCGGCGATGACGTCCATGCCCAGATTATGAGCCAGGCTTACAATCGTTCGCACGATCACCTCATCCTCGCCACCGGAGTCCACATTCTTTACAAAGCTCTTGTCAATCTTGAGTGAGGAGATCGGGAAACGATGGAGATATGCGAGCGAGGAGTATCCCGTGCCAAAGTCGTCAATGGGTAGCCTGACACCCAGCGCTCGGAGGCTGACCAACACAGCGGTTGCCGCCTCTGGATCGTCCATGATGATCCCCTCCGTAACCTCAAGCTGTAGGCTTGCAGGGTCAATCTGTGCCTTTGAGATGTTTTGGGCTACGACATTGGTCAGATCCGGCTGAAGCAGCTGGCGGCTGGATAAATTAACGCTTACCCACAAATCGGTTCCAATAGCCGGACCGTTCTGCCAGGTTCTCAATTGACTGCAAGCTTCGCGGATGATCCAATTCCCCATCAGGACGCTGAGACCGGTTTCCTCTGCAAGTGGAAGGAAGGCAGCCGGATACGTGAGACCACGCCCGGGGTGCATCCAACGAATGAGCGCTTCAAACCCGACAATATCTCCTGAATCAAGTGAAACAATGGGTTGATAGTAGAGTCGGAATTCTTCGCGATCTACTGCCTTGCGCAAATCCGTCTCGAGCTGAAGCAGCTCGACCGCTCGCCCGTGCATCGCTTCGTCAAAGAGCTCGAAGCGGGCTTTGCCCAAAGACTTCGCTCGGTACATAGCAATATCTGCATCGCGAATGATGTCTTCCGCGCGACTGTATTCGGTCGTGCTCGCTGCGATCCCGATGCTCGCGCTTGTGAAGACTTCGTTTTCATCCAGAATAAAGGGCTCCCGAAGCTGTGCCTGAATTCGCTCAGCCGATTGTGTTGCCTGGCTGATGTCCTCAATGTCTTCTAGCAAAACGACGAATTCATCCCCGCCGAGCCGTGCGACCGTGTCAACGCGACGCATCGAACTTTCCAATCGGCGAGCAACTCCGATGAGGAGCTGATCGCCTGTCATATGACCCAGGCTGTCGTTCACTACCTTGAACCGATCAAGATCCAGGAAGAGTATGGCGACCGTGAAATCGTCTCGCCTTTTGGCGCGTTCGAGCGCCCGATCTAGGCGGTCGGTAAAGAGCGCCCGGTTGGGGAGACCGGTAAGGCCATCGTGGAACGCGTCGTGAAGAAGCTGCTCCTCGGCTCGTTTTCGCTCCGTGATGTCGGTTTGCGACCCCGCCATCCGGTACGCCTCACCCTCCTCATTTCGCATTGCGAGCCCACGCGTGAGCATCCAACGGTAAGAGCCGTCCGCGTGCAGCATTCGGTGTTCGCTCTCGAAGTGGGGAGTCTCACCCTGGATGTGCTTCCCAATAGCGGCGTTGAAGTCTGCAAGATCCTCGGGGTGGACCCGGCTGAACCATTCCTCGGTAGAGTCCGTAATTTCCTCGTCCTCGTGGCCGAGCATGGACTTCCAACGCGCGGAGTAGTAGATGTTCTGCTCCGAGAGC
>CAYZXF010000283.1:0-1567 GCA_964482355.1 uncultured Anaerolineaceae bacterium
GCAAGACGGCGGGTTGCCAGCAGCGCCCCAAGATAAGCAAGCGCCCCGATCATTAGAGCCATGCGAAAACCGAGGTCCAGTGTCAGCATGGCGGCCACCACACCTCCGACCCCCGAGAGCGCTCCGTTCACCGACCAGGCCCAGGGAATCTGCGTGGGCCTTATGCGCCGCAACCCGGAGGCAAATGGGATTCCCATTAGAGTTCCCAACGGTGCCAGGATCAAAGCCGCTAGAATAAGCCGCGCTCCCAGCGGCCAGGCAAGGCCAAGCCGCATCAGCGCTGGCAGCGTCATCGCGATCAGAATCACCAACGCCACCAATACCGCAAGCGACGATCTCAATGGCAATCGGACGGAGAACCAACTCCCAATTCCAGATGTGAGCAGCAAAGTGAACAATACCATCGCGAGTGCCAGGGCGGGACGATCCAGCAGCAGCGTGAATTGTTGAATAAGGGGGATCTCCACCAGCAGATACCCGGCTCCAAGGCAGGCGAAGTAAACAATCCCAGGAGCGGAGGGGCTGGCACCCGCGAAACTGGGGAATATCAGCAGAGCAGCCGCAATGAGCAGCACCATCGCGAGCAATGCCACCAGCACTAGGTAGCCGCTTCCGCCAAATGGCTGCCACGTCTGTCCCAGCGAGGACAGCACCTCCGGCGTCTGAGCCCAGCGGAAGAAGTGATAGAAGTACGGGCGATCGTCGGTGGGTGGACGAAGGTTGAACTCGTACGAATCAATCGTGCTTTGCCGGGACTCGAGCAGTTTCGAATACAGCTCGTAATAGGTCGGCTCTGGAAGCCGATTGCGCTGATTCAGCTCACCCGGGATCAGATCCGGCAGCCAGATCGGATCGTAACCGTTGAACTCAAGGAAGTCCCGCACTGCTCCCAGCTCCTGCGATGTGAAGGGCCGGAGGGAGGCGATCATGGTGGCGGTGCGCATGCCGCGGAAGGCCAACACCCGACTCTCGATCTCATCCGGATCCATCGCTGCAAGCAGCGTCGCCCATGCGCGCGCCGACTCGCTCGGGGGTGTGCCCAACCACCGCGTGAGCACGAGCAGTCCGTCCTCAGACAGGCGGTCGATAGCGTCGGACAGAGCCTCCACTGTCAGCGGATAGTGCTCCGTGAGGCTAAAGGCGCCGTTGGTGACAGGGCGGTAGGGATCGCTCAGTGCAAAGTGCACGACATCGTACCGCTCGTCTCCTTCCAGCAGTGCACCACGGCTTGGCCGCCCAAGCAGCTCGAGCCGCGTATCCTGTAGCAATCCTTGGCTAAATTCCAAATAGGGCCCGCCGAGCACTTCAAAGACGGCAGGCTCATCTCGCGCGACATGTACGCTAGCTGCACCACTTCCCAGAGCTACGAAAAGCTCCAGCCCCGCACCCGGCTGAAGCAGCAAACTATTTGCCCCGGGGCGCAGCTGATAGGCCAGTGCCGCAGGCATATGGGAGGCCAGGATCGCGACCTCCGGTGCTTCGAGAGATAATTTCGTGATGGGGAGTGGGCCATCCCCATCGATGAAAAGCGCCGCCTGCTGAGGCAGATCCAGGCCCGCATTCAGAC
>CAYZXF010000284.1:0-8505 GCA_964482355.1 uncultured Anaerolineaceae bacterium
ACCAATAAAACGAAGTCAAAGGCCAAGTCGTAGCGTTCGTGAGCGGTTGTGGAGAGTTGGGAAGGTGTGCGGGTCATCATTCTGGGCCTCGCCCGACAGGGGAAGGCCCTGGCTCGATATTTTGCCGAGCACGGCGCAGTAGTGATCGCGAGTGATTTGAAACAACAATCCGAACTCCCATTGGGTGAGCTGAGCGATCTGGATATCCAGTTTGAGCTTGGTGCGCATCCACAGGAACTCCTTGAGAAGGCGGACCTGTTGTGCCTTTCCGGCGGTATTCCCGCCGATCTGCCGCTGGCGCAGCAGGCCCGCCTACAGGGCATCCGAGTGGCCAATGATTCTCAGATCTTTCTGGACAACAGCCCGGCGCCGGTAATGGGGATTACCGGCTCTGCGGGCAAGACCACGACCACCGAGCTTCTCGGTCGCATGGCGAATGCTGCGGTTAAGGGCAACGGACGAGCGGCCTGGGTGGGGGGCAACATCGGTGAGCCGCTGATCCAGCACTTGGATCAGATCAAGGAGAACGATCTGGTGGTGATGGAGCTTTCTTCCTTTCAACTGGAGCTGATGACCGCCAGTCCGCAGATCGCGGCTGTGCTAAATCTGACCCCTAACCACCTGGATCGACATCGAACCATGGAGGCCTACTCAGCGGCCAAGGCCAACATTCTCAATTTCCAACTTAAGAGCGACACCGCTGTACTCAGTCGAGAAGACCCGGGAGCGTGGGGGCTGCGCAATTATGCCCAGGGTCGCGTGCTGGGGTTTGGCGTTCGCCCATTCGACGGAGAGGGCACTTATATAGAAGGCGGGCAGGTACGGCTTCACATGAACGGCGAGGAAAAACAGCTGTTTCCGGCGGAAGCGATCTCGCTGCGTGGACCGCACAACCTGTTAAATGTGCTCGCGGCAAGCGCCATCGGAGCCGCGGCCGGGATTGAGCCGGAAGCGATGCTGGCGGGAGTGCAAGGCTTTATGGGTGTGGAGCACCGCCTTGAATTCGTTCGCAATGTGAGAGGCGCCGACTGGTACAACGATTCAATCGCTACCGCGCCGGAGCGAACGGTGGCCGCGATTCGATCGTTCGGTAAACCGCTCGTGCTGCTAGCCGGAGGCCGAGACAAGGATCTCGACTGGGAGGCGCTCATCACATTGATTTCGCAGCGCGTCGATCACCTGGTGCTCTTTGGCGAAAGCGCACCCATGATCGAGAGGCTGGTTCAATCTGCGCAGGGCGAGCGACCCTACACCCTGGCCATTGTGGACGGCCTGGATGAGGCCGTACAGGCCGCGGCAGATGTTATGGAAGACGGCGATGCGGTGCTGCTCGCACCGGGCGGTACCAGCTTCGATGAGTTTGTTGATTTTTCTGTAAGAGGTGAGCGGTTCAAGGAACTGGTGGAGGCTCTGTGATCCGCCGCACGCTTTTGAGAACCGACCCCTGGCTCATATTGATCGTTGGAGCGATGATCGTCATGGGGTTGGTCATGGTGTACTCGGCCAGCTGGGATGTGTCCTGGCGATTACACGACGATCCGAACGAGCTGTTCCGGCGCCAACTGGTGAATCTGATATACGGGTTTGTTGTCTTGTTCGCGGCTATAGCTTTTCCTATCAAATGGCTCCGGAAGCTCGCTCTGCCGATCATCGGGTTCTGCGCTCTAGCGCTGCTGGTGGTGCTGATCGTCAACACCGGTGACGGGCCACGACGAGCCATCCTAGGGTCTTCGGTTCAGCCATCGGAGATGGCAAAGCTGGGTCTCATCATCTACCTGGCGGTCTGGATGGAATCCAAGGGATCGCGTTTGTCAGAGTGGGGTTATGGCTTCATCCCGCTCATGATGATCATCGGCCTCATGGGCGGCTTGATTCTGCTCCAGCCCGATCTGAGCGCGGTGCTGACCATCGCGGTCGTGTCATTGACGATGTTTTATCTCGCGGGCAGTCGAGCCTCGCAGACCCTTTCCATCGCGGGCGGAAGTGCCATCGTGGGCTACGTCTTGATCCGGCTCACAAACACCGGCCGCGCAAGATGGGACGACTATATGGCCGGACTGGTGGACATCGAAGGAGCCAGCTACCACGTTCAGCATTCGCTACAAGCGTTTTTTTCGGGCGGCCTGATCGGGAGAGGTTTGGGCGCCAGCCGCGAGAAATTTGGATTGCTGCCTGCGCCGCATACGGACAGCATATTCGCCGTCCTGGGAGAGGAGTTAGGCCTGGCAGGAGCCTTATTCGTCTTGCTGTTGTTCCTTGCATTCCTGCGGCAGGGTTTTAAGGTCGCCACCAACGCGGACGACCGATTGGCTTCACTGTTGGCAGGAGGCATAACGTTTTGGATCGGTGTGGAAGCGTTCGTAAACATGTCGGTGCTGCTGGGGATGCTGCCCTTCGCCGGCAACGCGCTTCCATTTTTCAGCTTCGGCGGGTCCAGTTTGTTGGTCACGATGGCAGGAGTCGGGCTATTGCTCAATGTCTCGCGCCAGGCCAAGTCGAAGCCCAAGAAGGCTTATGTTTCGCCTACTGGTGTCGGCCGGAGGGACCGCCGGGGGCGTGTATCCCGCCTTGGCCGTCGTCGCCGCCCTCAGCGAGCAGGTTGACGTGCTCTGGGTGGGGGGGATTGGCGGCATGGAGGAACAGCTCGTTCCGCGCGCCGGATTGCGCTTTGAGGCCATTCCAGCGGCCGGAGTTCATGGAGTTGGGTTGAGAGCGTTGCCAGGAAATGTAGTTCAGCTAGCAAAAGGCTATAGTGCCGCGAGGAGCATCGTAAGGGATTTCCAGCCCGAGGCGATGCTGTTCACAGGCGGCTATGTCGGAGTTCCGGTTGCAATGGCTGGCAGCGGCGTGCCGAAGGTTTCCTACGTGCCGGATCTTCAGCCCGGGCTCGGGCTGAAGGTGACGACTCGCCTGTCGCAAACCGTTGCGGTAACCAGTGAAGCCTCCCGCCAGGAGTATGGGAATCGGCGAGTGGTCGTTACGGGCTACCCCACTCGTCCCGAGCTGATGCCGATTGCAGCGGAAGAAGCGCGGCGGAAGCTGGGCCTCGATCCGGATCGCAGCGTTGTGCTGGCCTTTGGTGGCAGCCAGGGGGCACGGTCTATTAATGAAGCCTTGTGGCTGGCGCTTCCAGGGATTCTGGGCATGGCACAGGTGCTCCACATTACAGGGGAGCTTGATTGGCCGCGAGTTGAAGATATTCAAACCGAGCTGCCGGAGCGGTTCCGAGCGGCATATCACCCCCGCCGCTACCTCCATTCGGAAATGGGAGAGGCGCTGGCGGCCGCAGATTTGGTGGTCTCCAGAGCCGGTGCGGCCACAATGGGCGAATACCCACTCTATGCGCTACCTGCGATTTTGGTGCCTTACCCACATGCGTGGCGGTACCAGGCCACGAACGCCCGCTATTTGGCAGAGCAGGGCGGTGCCGTCGTATTGAGCGACGAAAGTTTGGCACAAGACTTGCTCCCTGCAGTGCGGGGGCTGCTGCAGGACCCCGTTCGCTTGCTTGGCATGGCGGATGCGATGAGTGGAACTGCAACTCCGGACGCCGCGGGGGCGATTGCATTTGAAGTGGCGAACGCCGCAAAATCTGGGCCGGCTACGGGGAGCAGCTCCCCCGAAAATGGATCACTGGGGGAGCCCCAGTGATCAGCCTGACAGTCCTTTTTGGGCTGTTTGTGATCCTTTTTGGCGTGATCGGCGCCATGCGGGGCTGGGCGAAAGAGCTCCTGGTAACCAGCGCCGTCGTTTTGGGGCTGTTCCTTAACAGTATTTTGGCGACCTATATCCAGCCATATCAGACGCTTATGGCGACCGCCTCGCTAATGACCATTTTTACGGTGCAGGCGGGTGCAATATTGCTGCTAGCGTTTTTCGGATATCAGACGCCAAAACTCCAGGCGCTTCAGCCGAAGCTGGTTCGCGAGCGCTTCGAGGAAATCTTGCTGGGCGGATTTATGGGGCTGCTGAATGGTTTCTTGATCGTGGGCTCGATTTGGTTCTATCTTCACCAGACGGGCTACGGAATGACCGACCTGGTAATCGCGCCGGAAGGGGAGCTTGCTGAACAGATCGAAAATCTTATGGCTTACATGCCACCCAGTTTGCTTCCAATCCCAAACGTATTTTTCGCAGTAGGGGTGGTCTTTGTCTTTATCATCGTCGTTTTTGTATGAGTCGGAAGGTGCATGTAGTGGGAGTTGGCGGAGCAGGAATGTCAGCTATTGCAAGGGTCTTGATGGAGCGGGGTGAACAAGTGTCAGGCTCAGATCTGACGATGACCCCATTTGCCGAGAGCCTGGCCGATTCTGGCGTGCCGATCACGATTGGTCATCGAGCGGAGGCGGTGAATGGAGTGGATTTGGTGCTGGCCTCTTCCGCGGTTCCTGATTCCAATGTGGAACTCGAAGCCGCAATCGCGGCCGGCATCCCGGTGCTGCGAAGGCCGGCCTTCCTTTCCGAGCTGGTCGAAGGCTACCGAACGGTGGCCATCAGCGGCACACACGGAAAGACCACGACGACCGCCATGATCGCCTGGATTCTGGATCGCGCCGGCCTTCAGCCGAGCTTCATCGTGGGCGGAATTCCGAAAGATCTGGGCACTAATTCTCGACAAGGTACCGGAGATCATTTTGTTATTGAGGCCGACGAGTACGATCGAGCGTTTCTCAGCCTGCATCCGGCCATCGCGGTGCTTACGAATGTGGAACACGATCATCCTGACGACTTTCCGAATTTCGAGGCCTATAAGGATGCCTTTGAAACGTTTGTCTTGGGTGTTCAGGAGACCCTCATCGTCAACGCCGACGACCCGGTCGCCATGGAGATGCCGTCCGACGAGCTTACTCGCGTCACGTTCGGCCTGGGCAAGTCGGCCGATTGGCGGGCGGTGAACATCCAAACCAACGACGCTGGCGGGATGGACTTTGTAGCGGTCCGGGGAGACCGAACTACTGCATTGGTGCGCCTGCGACTTCCGGGCGATCACAACATTCGAAACGCTTTAGGCGCCCTGGCCGCGGTAAACGCATTAAAAGTGAATTTTGCGACGTCTCGAGAGGCTCTTGCCGACTTTCACGGCGTGGAGCGTAGATTTGAGATCTTGGGAGAGGTTCAGGGCGTGACCGTCATCGATGACTATGCCCACCATCCCAGCGAGATTCAGGCCACTCTTGCGGCTGCTCGTCAGCGCTATGGTTCTGCAGAGATCTGGGCAGTGTTCCAGCCCCACACCTATTCCCGCACTGCGGCATTATTCGATCAGCTAACCGAATCGTTCGCGGATGCAGACCACGTCATCGTGACCGATATCTACGCCGCCCGTGAAGAACCTTTACCCGGGGTCAGCGGTCGTGAGCTGGCAGACAAAATTGCCGCATCCGACGTCGCGTTTATCCCGCAGTTTGAGCAAGCGGCCAATGAACTGGCCAAGCGCGCTAAACCGAACTCTGTCGTTCTGACTATGAGTGCGGGCGATGCCAATCAGATAGGAATACTCGTGTTAAATGAATTGTCCGAAAGAGCAGGAGAAGGAGCAGGAGGTTCACATGCTTAAGTCGAAATCCGCCAGACGATCATTGCAGCAGGATCGCAAAGTTGAGCTCAAAATGCGCATCGCGCTGAAGCGACTTCATGGGGAAATGCCCTCCAGGGAACTGACCCTGGAAGAGGGCGGCACCCCTGAGCCCGAAGTGCTCGGCAAAGTGATCGACGCAGTCCGTCGACTGTGATCATTGGGTACCGAGCAGCTGCGCGGCGCGTTTCCGGATTCTCTGCAGGAAAACGCACCGCTTGCACGGTACACGGCAACCCGCATCGGCGGATCCGCTGAATTTCTGCTGACGGTTCATTCGGCTGCCGAGCTAGCGAGTGCAGCCGAGAAACTGTGGGAGCTGAAAATTGAATTTCAGCTGCTGGGAGGCGGATCAAATGTGCTGGTGGCCGATCGTGGGATATCAGGAGTCGTGATCTTGAATCAGGCAAAAGAAGTCAAATTCGCAGAACGGAATGCATGGGCCGAATCGGGCACCTCCATTGGCTCGATCGCGCGCCGTGCGGTCGAAAAGGGGCTCAGCGGACTGGAGTGGGCCGCCACCGTTCCGGGAACTGTCGGAGGCGCGATCGTCGGCAATGCAGGCGCGCACGGTGGGGATATAGCCAGCAGCCTGGATCACGCGGAGGTCCTGCATCGCCACGAAGGACGCGGAGCATGGGACGTCAAAAGGCTGGAATTCGACTATCGAAGCAGCTGGCTGAAGCGGAATCCCGGCCAGGCGATCGTACTGGCTGGACGATTCGGTCTAGAACCATCCGATCCGGCGTCAGTCCGATCCACGGTGGAAGAGTATGTCGAGTACCGGCAGCAGACTCAGCCGACCGGGGCCAGCATCGGATCCATGTTCAAGAATCCAGGAGGCGACCATGCCGGTCGATTGATTGAGGCAGCCGGATTAAAGGGAGAGCGGCGAGGCGAAGCCGAGATCAGTTCGAAGCACGCCAACTTTTTCATCAATCACGGCGGGGCAACCGCTGCGGATGTGTACGCGTTGATCGAGCTTGCCCAGCAGCGAGTGGCTGAAAAATTTGATGTGGAACTGGAGCTGGAGATAGAGCTCCTGGGTGACTGGGAGGGGAATGCCTAAGCTCACCCTGGCGGTTCTCTTCGGAGGACGATCTGGAGAGCATGAGGTTTCGCTGATGTCCGCACGATCCGTACTCGAAGCTCTGGATAAGGACAAATACCAGGTGTTTCAGGTGGGAATTACGCACGATGGAGCATGGCTGACCGGTGATGACGTAATCGGCGCCTTTGAGCGCGCAGACGAAACGAGCCTCAGCCCCGCAACGGTTCTTCCAGAACCGGGCGATCGGGGCCTGTACGTTCGAAACGGCTCGGCTGGCTTCTCGAGGATCGCAGATCTAGATGTGGCGGTACCCATATTGCATGGAACCTATGGAGAGGATGGAACGATCCAGGGCTTATTCGAGATGGCAGAGCTGGCCTATGTAGGCGCAGGAGTGCTCGCCTCAGCGGTGGCTATGGACAAAGGCCTTTTCAAGTGGCTGATGCGTGCCCACGGCATTCCGGTCCTGGAATTTGCCATCATCGATGGCTCGGAGCTTGAAGGAGATATCGAGGGTGCGCTGGACAAGGCCGAAGCGGTTTCCGAATATCCGCTCTTTATCAAGCCTGCCAACATGGGCTCTTCGGTAGGCGTGAGCAAGGTACAGAGTCGCTCAGATCTCGTCGAGGGGCTAATGGATGCTGCCCAATACGACCGCCGCATTCTGGTGGAGCGGGGGATTGAGGCACGTGAGATCGAGCTGAGCGTGCTCGGCAACGAAAATCCGGAAGCCTCTGTGCCGGGAGAGGTCATTCCCAGCGATGAGTACTACAGCTATCGCGCGAAATATATTGACGGTCAATCGGAGCTGCTCATTCCGGCCCCAATCGATTCCGAGACGACAGAGGAAGCGCGCCGAATCGCGGTCGAAGCGTACAAGGCGATTGATGGAGCCGGGATGGCAAGGGTCGATATGCTGCTGGAAAAGGAAACCGGGCGCCTGTATCTGAACGAACTGAATACGGTCCCTGGGTTCACCAGCATCAGCATGTATCCAAAGCTCTGGGAAGCCAGCGGCCTTGCGTACCCCGAGCTCATGGATCGCCTGATTGAGCTCGCACAGGCGCGGCACAAGCAAAAGGACAAGCTGGTTCGCACCTATAAGGGAGCTGTCTCGTGAAGCAATTTTCGCAGCGGGCTGAGCATAGATCGCCGCGAACGGAAGCGCTCCCCCAATGAGCCTGGCGATTCGACCCCCGCGTCTTTCCATACTCGACCGTTTCTCGGGTGGATCGCCGCGTCGATCTCGTAAGCGAACAGCCAAGCGCTCAAAGGCGGGTCGGAACGTCACACGCATACCAATGGCATATCCGATTGGTCGAGAGGCCGCGCAGGCGCTTGGGAACCCGGTGCGCAGACGGCGCACCTACACCATCCCACTGCCGGATGAGCTGGGCGCAGAAATCAGCCTGCCCGCGCTCCCCAGGCTGCGTTTGGGTCGACGAACTCTCACGGTGCTCCTGCTTCTGGGTTGGTTGGTGACCGCCCATCGAGCCTGGGTCAGTGATCAGTTTCGGATCAACGACGTGTCGATCGAGGGCGCTGGCTTACTGAGTGCGGCGCAGATTGAATCCATCGCTCGGGTGCGTGGAAGCCATGTTTTTGCAATGGATCCTGGAACGACAGAACAGCGCCTGGTTTCCTACCCGGAAATCGACGCCGCCGAAGTCCGCCTACAGTGGCCCGGTAACAAGGTGACGATCCAGGTGGAAGAACGACGACCTATCGTCGAGTGGCACGATGGCGGCAAGACCTGGTGGTTGAGCGCCTCCGGCGTGGCATTTATTCAGCGCCAGCCTTACAAAGCGATGGTCGAGGTCTCGTCGTCAGAGCCAGTGCTGGAGATCAGCCAGGACGCACTCGTTCCGGCCATCAATCC
>CAYZXF010000285.1:0-1640 GCA_964482355.1 uncultured Anaerolineaceae bacterium
CTGCTCAAGGAGTATTTCCCATCGCACTGGATACCAAATAGGAAGCCACGGTCGTTGTCCGGCGCCCGGAAAAACAAACCGAACCGGTCGCTGGCGTTGCATTCCGCCGGCATCACGACTTCGCTCTGATAGTAGTAGTCCTTGATCAACGGCCATGAGACCTCCCAGCAGGACAGCTCGGGAGCACCCTTCGCTTCCATCACGAATTTGCCTCCGGTTACGGTGGTCGCGAAGCAGTCGTTGTTGAATAGCGTCCAATTGTTTGCGTTGTCAAACGGATCGGTGCCATTCGGCGCGCCCAACGTATCCGCCGGGTTGCCGGGGATCGCGGTAGGCAGCGGCGCCTGAGTGGGAACTGGAGTAGGGGGTACGGTGGTTGGCGGAGCAGCAGTGGGCGGTTGAGCCGCAACCGTTGCTGCCACGCTGGTCGCGACCGCGCTCTCCTGGTCCTCGGAAGATGAGCATGCAGCCAACACTGGAATGGCGATCAGTCCGATCACAATTCGAATCATCTTTTTCATATTCACTTGAACTTCTCCTTATTCTTCTCGGGACGGATTATGGTCAAGCGCTAAAGTTTAGCAACAAGTGGATCCGGGAAGAATACGTATTATTGCGCAAGTTTCAATAGCCTTGACAGCTAAGCGGGCTCCAGGTCGATGGCTTCTCCAGGATTAAGCACGCGCACCTCAACCTCTGGCGCGACTTCTGTCACAAATTGAGCGAAACGATGTGCAGGATCATCGCCAGCGGCTCTCCCTAACCGGTGAACTCCGAACGGGAAGAATGTTCCCCAATGGATCGGAATCGCCAGGCGCGGATTCAGCAGCGCCACTGCCTCCGCTGCTTGACGCGGATCCATATGGCCATCGCCGAGGGTTGGCCCCCAACCGGCGACCGGCACCAGTGCGAGGTCCAGATCCTCTGTAATTGCCGCCATCTCGGGAAAGGTTTCCGTGTCTCCGAAGAACTGAATTCTTTGTTGACCCTCGATCAAATATCCTGCAGATGCCGTCGCAACGGAGACTAGCGGTCGGCCGCCCAAGTGTCTAGCATGTGTCGCTCGCACCCGCACAGATCCAACCTGCGTCTCTTCATCTTCGTTTAGCTCATCGTCATTGCGATAGCCTCGCCTACGAAACATCGCTCCAACGCCAGGCGGGACAATGATGCGCGTCTGGCGGTCCAATCTTCGGAGCGAAGGGAGGTCGAGATGGTCCCAATGGTTGTGTGAGATGAGAACCGCATCGATATCGGCAGAATGCTTCGCTGCAACTGGCGCTGAGCGCCGAACTAGATGCAGTCCGCGGTTGAGGAGCAGAGGGTCGGTCACTATGCGGGTGCCTTGCAGCTCCAGCAGCACCGAGGCATGACCGAGGTAAACGATGCGATCTTGAGGTATGTTGCCTAGCCCTCGATGTTTTTCACGTATCGGTCAAAGAAATCGATCGACCGCTGCATGGCGAGCGTGAAGTAATTCGAAAGATTGTGATTGTCACCCGGATACTCATAGAGCTCCGCAACTCCGCCGATGCCTTCCATCTGCTGATACAGAATCTGCGAGAACTCCAGCGGGACGGTCGAATCGGCGGTGCCATGGTGAAGCTGTATCGGGCCCGAGATCTCGTCCAGGTAGGAAT
>CAYZXF010000286.1:0-5698 GCA_964482355.1 uncultured Anaerolineaceae bacterium
TTCTGTAAGCTTCTTCCAACCGGCTTCAAGTTCGCCCCACGCCGAGCCAACCCACTCAGCAACTTCGGTGACGCCTTGATCGATGCGCACGTTGGTGTAGGCCGACTTAACCTGGCCCCAGTCGACGACGCTCCAAAATGCGTCGATATAGTCGCCGCGTAAATTCTGATATTTCAAGTAATAGGCGTGCTCCCAAACATCAAGCCCAAGCAACGGAATCAGCCCTTCGCTGACCGGATTGTCTTGATTGGCAGTGCTGGTAGCGGTCAGTGAGCCGTCCTTTGCGACCGCCAGCCAGGCCCAGCCGGACCCGAAGCGAGTCATGCCAGCCTTCTTGAACGCATCTTTGAAGGCATCGAAGCTGCCGAAAGCTGCATCGATGTCCTCTCCGAGCTTACCGTCCGGGTTGCCGCCGCCCTTCTCACTCATGCTTGACCAGAACATGGAATGGTTGACATGTCCGCCGCCGTTATTGCGAACAGCGCCGCGGATGTCTTCAGGAACGTCGTCCAGGTCCTTGATCAGTTCCAGCGCGCTTTTATTTTGGAGAACCTCGTTGCCTTCCAATGCACCGTTCAGGTTGTTGACATAGGCCGCGTGGTGCTTATCGTGATGGATCTCCATGGTGCGTGCGTCGATGTGCGGCTCGAGCGCATCGAACGCGTAGGGAAGTTTGGGTAGTTCATGAGTCATGACATTGCTCCTATTCGAATAAGTCGCTTGAGACGGTAATACTAACCCATCAGTCAAGTAATCTGACAGCGCGCTTGCTAGGCCAACCCAAATCCACCAATCCCTTCAGCTCACCACCAACAAATGTCGCATTATCATATGCACTTCGCTGAGTGCACGTACTTAGATTTCTAGGAGAAAATCGAAGTGTCTTCTAATTCGCGCCTGTCGCAGTACTTGCCGATTTTGACCTGGCTACCCAACTATCGGCGGGAGTGGCTGCGTCCAGATTTCATTGCCGCGTTGGTCGTGCTGAGTTTGCTGGTGCCGGAGGGCATGGCGTATGCCCAGATGGCAGGTCTGCCCCCACAGATGGCGTTCTACACCGCTCCTGCCGCGATGATCGGCTATGCCATTTTCAGCACTTCTCGCCAGGTCATCACTACTACCACTTCGACGATCGCCGTCATGATCGCAGCAGTCCTTGGGGGCCTGGCAGTTGCCGGATCCGCAGAGTACATCGTGCTTGCATCAGGTCTGGCAATCATGGTGGGATTGCTCTTCCTAGTGGCAAGGCTATTGCGACTGGGTTTCATGTCCGAGTTCTTCTCCAAGCCGGTGATCACCGGCTTCATTTTCGGATTAGCAATGATGATCGCCATTCGGCAGGTTCCGAAGCTGTTTGGCATCGAATCGGGCGGTGAGGATTTCTTTGAGCGGGTACTCGAAATCATCCGCCATCTCCCCGAAACCAACCCATGGACACTCTTTCTAGGAATCACAAGCCTGGTGTTGCTTTTCGCATTGGAGCACTACTTCCACCGGATTCCGGCCGCTCTGGTTACGCTGGCATATGGGATAGCGGTCGTCACGATCTTTGGGCTTGAAGAGCAGGGAGTACACGTCATTGGCGAAATCCCCGCTGGAATCGCTCCGCCTCAACTCCCTGGGGTGATCCTGGACAACTTCATACCGCTCTTCACAGGCGCCATTGGGATCGTGCTGCTCGGGTTCGCGGAAACCATCGGTGCCGCGCGCAAATTTGCCACTAAGCATCGATACACAATTGACTCTAACCAGGAACTAACGGCTCTAGGAGTAGCCAATCTTGGCGCGGGGCTGTTCCAAGGATTTGCAGTGGATGCGAGCTTGAGCAAATCAGCCGCAAATGAAAGCAACGGCGCCAAAACTGAAATGTCTGCGATTATCGCCGCTGGGCTCACCATCATCACGGCTTTATTTCTGACTCCGCTTTTCCGAAACCTCCCTGAAGCGACGCTTGCAGCCATAGTGATTGTCGCTGTCTGGGGTTTGTTCGATGTTGCCGAACTGCGCCGGTACCGGCGATTAGATCGCCCGGATTTCTGGCTTGCTATTGTGGCCTTGTTTGGAGTTCTGGTTTTGGGCGTGATAGTTGGCCTGATCATCGCCGTGGTTCTTTCGATCCTCCTGATCGTCTCCCGTGCAAGCCAACCCCACTTTTCAATTCTGGGGAAGTTTCCTGGTGAGCAAACCTACGGGGATATGGAACGACACCCAGAAAATCAGCGGGTGCCGGGCCTACTTATCATAAGGCCGGACGCCTTCCTGTTTTATGCAAATGCAACACCTCTGCACGAAGAGCTTCGCAAGTTAGGTAGAGAGATAGATCCGTCGCCGAAGGTCCTACTGCTCGACCTAGAGGCAAGTAAGGATCTCGATGTGACCAGTCTCGACATGCTTGCCGAAGCTCAAAGCGAGATTGCGGAAAGAGGTGCCGAGCTTTGGGTAGCGCGTGTTCACCACAAGGCAATGGATCGCTTCCGAGCAAGCGGCCTGGCAGATCAAATCGGAGAAGATCATTTGTACCCCTCGGTGCATCAAGCGGTGAGCGCATATCTGGTCGAAAATCCGGAGCTCGATTTCGAAGGCTAGAGCGTGCGTGCACGCCGTCAGCGGCCGGTATTACTTTCAATTTTCTGTTTCACCCTGGCGGAATAAAAAATTTCGGCACCTGTTGTTTATGAATTACTCTCAGTGAGGAGGAGAAACCATGTCCAATAATGAGGCGCCACGTGAATTGAAGAGCACGAGCTACGAGATCTTTATTCTGCTGCTGTCAATTTTGTCTTTGCTAAATATTGTCATATTCATCCTTCCCAGCATAGATCCGCTGGTCAAAGGTGTGATCTTGATCATGGACATCTTTATCACTTTGATTTTCATGATCGATTTCCTCTATCGATTATTCACCGCGGATTCGAAATCGGACTACTTTCTAAGGCAGTACGGCTGGGCGGACCTGCTGTCGAGCCTACCTTTTCAAGCGACGAAGATCTTCCGGGTATTCCGAATATTCAAGATCGTGCGTTTATCGCGTGCTTATGGCCCGGGAACGATTGTTAGGGAGCTTAATGAAAATCGTGCTGGCAGCGCCCTCTTGCTCACGATCTTTCTCGTGATTGTGGTGCTCGAGTTTGGTGGCAGCTTGATTGTGGCGGTTGAGGCGAATAGTCCTGATTCCAATATCAAAACTGCCGGCGATGGTGTGTGGTGGGCCTTCGTCACGATCACCACGGTTGGTTATGGGGATCGGTTCCCGGTCACCGAATCCGGTCGTTTAGTCGGAATGCTCACGATGAGCCTCGGAGTGGGGCTGTTCGGTGTGCTGACAGGTTTCTTGGCAAATGCATTCATTCCTGAAAAGAAAGGCGAGCGGAAGGAAGAGCCCGTCGATGGGAATGGCGAGGATCAGATTGGAGAAATACGGAAGCTCATCGAGCAACAGGAGCGAGTAACTGCGTCATTGAAATCTAAAATCGCCCAGATTGAACTAACAGCGAGCTCAGATGGGAGCTCCAACTCCTAGGCTGCTTTCGAGAACATCGGATCCAGGAAGGCGCCCTGAATCAAAGCATAAAAGCGTTAGACTATTGTCCGCGCAACAAGGTGGTACAGTGCAAATGGCACAAGCAGGCAAGATGCAAACCGGGGGCGAAGTGCGTTTCAACCGTATTAGGCTACTTCTGTGAAGGGCGGGGCGTTAGATCGGCCTTAAAATCCCAATGCAAATCCTATGCAAATAAAGAAACCGGAATTGGGCTCCAGGATTGCTCGGTCCGACATGATCGCGGGCCTGACTCTCGGAATTATGAGTATTCCCGACGCGATGGCCTCCGCCCTCTTGGCTGGCGTTAACCCTATTCATGGAGCTTATGCGGTGATGCTTGCCACGCCCGTTGGAGCGTTGTTTGCTAGCTCGGCATTCATGAGTGTGCAAACCACGGGGGCAATGTCGCTAGTTGTGGCTAGTATTCCTGCAGTTCATACGGGACCAGACCCCACCGGCGCACTGCTCCTACTGACGCTCATGACCGGGGGGATCATGCTGGCCCTCGGCTTACTTAAGATGGGCCGATTGCTGAGGTTCGTCCCCAACTCAGTGCTGACTGGCTTTATCAACGGCGTAGCGGTGCTGATCATCCTGGGCCAGTTAGGAAACCTAACCGGCTAT
This sequence comes from uncultured Anaerolineaceae bacterium, assembly GCA_964482355.1. Classification (GTDB taxonomy): domain Bacteria; phylum Chloroflexota; class Anaerolineae; order Anaerolineales; family E44-bin32; genus JADFRG01. The sequence continues at coordinate 4,166 of CAYZXF010000286.1, forward strand.
GAGGCACAAGGCGCGAACTCCGTGGCCCGGGCAATTAACCTCGCCGTAAACCTCAATATGGTACATCTTCGGACCTTCGCAGTGGGCATAACGACAATCGTTCTCATTCTTGTACTGGAACGTACTCAGTTAAAGGGACTGGGGATGGTGGTGGCGATGCTGGGCGCCTCGCTCCTGGTGCCGCTATTTGGCTGGGTAGATGTTGCGCTGGTCGCGGACATCGCCGAGATCCCTCAGGGGTTGCCGAGTCTGGTCTTGCCGCCGCTTTCTGAGATCCTCACGCTCATCGTCCCTGCACTATCGCTTGCGCTCGTGGGGTTAGTCCAGGGCGCGGGAGTCAGCCAAAACTACATTAATCCGGACGGTAAGTATCCGGACACGTCACAGGATTTCGTTGGACAGGGAGCGGCAAACATTGCGGCGGGGCTGTTTCAGGGGATGCCAGTTGGCGGATCGGTATCTGCGACGGGAGTGATCTTCAATGCCGGTGCGCGGTCTCGCTTCGCAAACATATTTGCCGGTCTCACTATGGCGGCCGTACTCCTTCTGTTGGGAGGATTAGTTGGGAAGCTGGCTTTAGCCTCCCTCGGCGGACTTCTGATCGTGGTTGGATTTCGAACCATCCGACTGGACGATGCAGAGATGGTCTGGAACACTGGGCCTGTTCAAAGAGCAGTTCTCGGGATCACATTTGTGGGAACGCTCCTAGTGCCGCTTCAGTTTGCGGTGCTGTTTGGCGTCGCCCTTTCGCTCCTGTTATATGTTTTCCGTCAATCCAACCAAATCAGGATCAAGCAATGGATTTTGCAGGAGAACGGCTGGCCACGTGAACAGGAACCTCCACAGGTGCTGCCTGGCAATGAGGTTACCGTGCTCATGCCCTATGGGAGCTTGTTTTTCGCCTCAGCCGGGGCATTTGAGGAGCAGCTTACGACGGTCACAGAAGAAACGGATAATGCGGCAGCAGTGATCATCATGGCGCTGCACAATGAGCTCGGCAGTACGATGCTCGAAGTGCTAGAGCGCTATGCGGCGGAGCTTAAGAAGCGCCGAAGCATACTCATGCTCGCCGGCGTAGACAAGGACGTTATGGCTCAACTAAGACTGACAGGCTTCTTGCGAAAGCTCGGTAGAAAGAACGTGTTCGCTAAAACGGACATTGTCGGTGAATCATCGATAGCGGCGCACGAGGCGGCTGAGATCTGGATCGAAGAGAACGCCGAGAGATCCTCAGGCTAAGGTGCCAATCGAATGAAGTTGCTTTTACGTTTAGTCATCAACATGGCAGCAATCTGGGTCACCAGCCTGGTACTTTCGGGGCTCAGTTTCACTGGCAACGTGGGCAGTCTCATCCTGGTGGGAGTGATATTCGGCCTGGTAAACGCTCTAATCCGGCCAATCGTGAGACTGCTGACCCTGCCTCTCACCATAGTGACACTTGGCTTGTTCACCCTTGTGATCAATGCAGGCATGCTCATAATCACGGTACTGCTCAGTGATTCTCTGGATCTAACAGGCAATATATTCGAAAAC
>CAYZXF010000287.1:0-2963 GCA_964482355.1 uncultured Anaerolineaceae bacterium
TGAGTACAGCTGCCTTCTCGCCATTGGACTTGATGATCTCATGATGCACTTTCCACCTGGAAGCATCGGGGGACAAACCGGCCAGGTGTATCGTGACGGTGATCGTGTCCCCGGCTGTTATTTCTCTGTAGAAGCGAGACTCCTGCCTCAGGACAACCGGTCCAAAGCCCTCCTCTGAGAATTTGGTTGGTGGGTATCCGCCCTCCTCCATCAATCGGATGCGGGCGTCGGCCGCATAATCGTCATACACGGAGTGGCGTACGTGGCCGTTTGGATCCAGGTCGGCCCATTTCACCTCATAGGTCCTTGAGAAATCCTCGTTGCTCATATCAGGTAATAGCAAACTGAAACAAAAACGCAATTGCCGCCATCAACGACGGCTGGTATCGGACGGTCCCACCCTCCGAAGTCCGAAGTTTCGAGATGACTCCATTCGTAGCTGGAGCCTATTAGCTAATCGATCTTGTGCGCCCGCTTGACTGCCACGATCACCGTGTCAACCGCCTCATCCACACGGAATCGGACCGCGTCTTTGAGATCCGGCCCTTGCTGATCGCGCAGGTACTGACCACCGTACGTCTTTCGATATCCTTTTGGCAGACTCTTCTGGAGCTCCTGGCCGGACATCTCTCCGAAGGCCAGGGCCCAGGAGCGCGGGACCACGTCGATGGCGTAGCCGCCTCCCCCTAACGCCAGCCATTTTGTCGCCACCTTGCCCAGAAGCCCGTAGAGCGCCTGTTGGCCGTCGGTCGTCAGTGCCAGGCTGCCAAGGGGGTCGGTGTAATGCGTGTCGACCCCTAATTGAGTCACCACAATGTCGGGTTCAAAGCGCTTCAGAAGAGGCGGCACCAACTCTCTGAATGCGCGCAGGTAGACTTCATCATAGGTGAGTGGAGGCAACGGTACATTGACGCTGTACCCGGCGCCGTCACCTTTCCCAGTTTCTTCGATAAATCCAGTTCCCGGAAAAAGAGTCCGTCCATCTTGGTGAAGCGAGATGGTCAGCACCCGGTCCGTCTCGTAGAAAGCGTTCTGCACACCATCGCCGTGGTGGACATCAATATCAACATACGCCACCCGTAGACCTTGATCGAGCAGCCACTGGATGGCGACCGCACAATCGTTGAAAACGCAGAAGCCCGATGCGAAATTCGGGCCCCCGTGGTGGAGCCCACCGCTGTAGCTGAAGGCCACATCGCACGCGCCTTCGTGCAGCAGTTGAGCAGCCTGTAGCGAACTCCCTACCTTGAGGGCTTCGGTTTCGTACATTCCATCGAAAACCGGGTTATCTCCAGGGCCGAAGCCGAACTCTTCTGCCGGCAGATTGTGCTCTCCGCTGCTCAGCTTCTGCGTGATCTCGATATATTCGGGAGTATGGAACAGCGCTAGTTCATCTTCTGTGGCTACGTTCGGCTCGACAACCTCCACGTTTTCTGCCCGTAGCGCGCCGGTTTTATCTAGCAGTTCGAAGGTCCGCTTCAGGCGCTCGGGCTTCATGGGATGCTGCGGCCCGTGCCCATACTGCCAGAGTCCCGGAGAGGTTAGAAATACCGCTTTGCGCATTGGAATCCATTGTAGCAGTAGGGCTGCTGGGTGGAGCGGGGAGGGAAGGGAGTGCGGGATCTGACCCGATATTAAGGCCACGCGAAGACGGCGGTGAAATACCCTCTATATTGACTGTTGGGCTCGTAGATGTAGCCGATCCCTATGTCGGTGTAGTTAGAGTTGAGCAAATTGGCACGATGTGGAGCGCTGTTCATCCACCAATTGAAGGCGGACTGCGGAGTGGCGCTGCCACCGGCGAATATATTCTCGCCCCGCCACGACCAAGAGTAACCCTGAGCTGTAATTCGGTCTCCGACATTGGAACCATTCGAGCCGGTATGTGAGAAGAAGCCATTGCAGGCCATGTCGGTTCCGTGTCCTCGAGCGGCGGCCTCGAGCTGAACCTGAGAGTTGTAGGGAGTCAGACCCTGGCTTTGTCGCTCTGCATTGATCAAGTTCACGAGCGTGCTCTCATAACCGCTGTTCCCGGATGGGCTGCAGCTTGGGTCGGTCGTCGCGCTCGGCGCCGGGGAGGAAGTCCATGTAGATGTCGGCGACGGTCCGCTGGTTGCAGTGAAGGTCGATGTGGGCGGTGGGATTGCTGCGCTTGCGGTTCGGGTAGCGGTGGGAGTACGGGTCCGGGTTGGAGTCCGAGTTGCAGTCGGAGTACGAGAGGCTGTCGGAGTTGAAGAGGGAGTATGTGATGAAGTTGGACTCGGGGATGGTGTAGATGTGGCGGTTCCCGTTTCCGTCGGTGTGGCAGTCTCGGTAGGCGTTGGGCTCTCGGTCGCGGTCTCTGTCGGGCCCGAAGTTGCGGTTGCTGTGCTTGGGAGTGGAGAGGAGAGCTGAACAAGCGGAGCCGCCGTGACCGTGTCTCGAGGACGAAAGGTCGGTATCGGAGTGAGCGAGGGCGGTGGCTGGGGGCTCGGTGAGGTTGGAAGGAACCCGGCCGCGATGCGACCAAGCATCTCGGAGTTCACCGGCGGCAGTCGCACCGCAGTCGTCGAAGCGTATGCGGCGGCCGCAAAAGTCAGGCCGCATATTATCGGAATCATCACTAGGCCGACCAATAATGTCGACCGCCAAGGGTTCCTTTGTCGGGTCGGGCCGGGACTCACGCGAACCGTCCGGCTGGGCCGAGTGATTTCTTCTTTGCTCATTGGGATTGTGCCCGATCAGATTATCAGCCTCAGCTTTGCAAACCAACCATAGCCGCCTTGTACCACAACCAACGCTCATCGCATTGAACACAGTCGCTTTCTCCACTAAGATACACTAGCGGTGGCGCAATTCCTCTTTAGAGCGATCACATATCATCTCTTAGGAAAATAGCGAAGCTACCGAGGGAGCAAGACACTTTGGGCCTGCCAACAGGAACCATCACCTTCCTATTTACAGATATCGAAGGCAGCACCGAT
>CAYZXF010000288.1:0-1625 GCA_964482355.1 uncultured Anaerolineaceae bacterium
CCTGGATCGAGATAACTGGCAGGTCGTGAAAGAATTTGTGCAGCAATCATGATCTCATTCATAAAGTCTTTCCCTCCGTCTCCGCTATCAGGCGTTCGGCTAATGCGAAGGCCGTCTCATCGTCGATGTCGATGGCTTCCTCCACTCCAATCTCAAACATCAGAGGTCGCTCACCAATTCGATTCGCACTCTCCAAGAAATCCTCCCGGCCAAAAAGATACAGACAAGAATTCTCCAAGTACACAGGTGATAGGTCTTGAGTATTCAAAAGTACCTTTGGATCGTGGTTTATCGGTTGGCCCTTCTGATCCCACAGTCTGGCCTGGATGCGAGTGACGGCGAATAGGCTGTCATGCTCTGGATAAGCTGACAGGAACTCGCCGACCGCTGCTGATATTGCCTGTGTCCGAAGGAACGGATTAGTACTGTGCGTCTGAAGGTAGAAGCGCGATTTCACCTGCGACACGTCATGCTTCAACACTTCGTTCATTTGAACGTCGCCGCCGCGCAGAGCTTCTGGCCGCTCGAGAAGGATGACCTCAGGGAAATCTGCTTCTATTCCCCCACGAATAATCTCACTATCTGTGTCGACAACGACCCGATCCACCTCCGGGCAGCTGCGCAGGGTATCTAATATGTGTGCGTACAGTGGCCTGCCTCCTAACAATCGGTAATTCTTGCCAGGCACTCGCTCCGATTCATGCCGCATAGGCACTAGCGCTACCAAATTCGACGCAGGATTGGTAGCCATCTCAGCCTTCGGTCGATTCTCTGGAATAGTCGATGGGCTCTACCTCTCGCTCAGCAGGAGGGACCGGTTCCCCGGAACCACGCGGATAGTAGAAAGCCTGCTTTAGCTCCGCGCTGAGCGGGCCTCGGTGTACGAAGCCACGATAGGTGCCCCAGAACTGCATGAACCGGAACCACAGCATAGTTGGCCAGGCTTGCGCCGGCGCTCCATCGCTCAGCGCATGGCGGGCATCGCTTGCCAGGCTAGAAACATACAGCCGAACAAAATCCGCAAAGCCAAAATGTTCCTGAGGGCGCAGCCGCTTCAGGGCGATCGCCTCCCTGCGATATCGGTTGAACACTTGCATCGGCGCTTCATCGTGTACGTGGATGACTTCCGCTTCCGCTACGTAAGCCACCTGGTAGCCCTGGCCCCTTATCCACATCGCCCACTCCAGATCTTCCAGGCCTGAAAGCTCTTCATCGTACAGGCGCTCCTGCCACAGCTCACGGCGAATTGCCGCATTTGCGTTGTTACAAAAGGGATGCTGCTGGTCTAGGTTCGTCTGTTCCGGATAGAGTTTCGCGAAATGCTGTGCTTCACTGAAGTGTGTGTGGCTGTTTCCCCGTTGTTTTCCATAGGTCAATCCCACCTTGGGATCCACAAATGGGGCGATCATGCGCTCCAGCCAATCGGGGTAGATGGGATAAACGTGTGCGCTGGCAAACACAAGGAATTCCCCATTTGCGTGGCGACAGCCCAAATTGAGCGATCGACCGAAGGTGAATTCCTCAGGCGCAATCTGGACAACTTGGATCGGATATTTACTGGCAACGGAGACGGTTTGATCGGTGGAACCCGAGTCTACAACAATGACTTCCACGTCGCGGATTGA
>CAYZXF010000289.1:0-2588 GCA_964482355.1 uncultured Anaerolineaceae bacterium
GTTGGAGAGGGGAGGGGCGCGGTCGTAGCGGTCGGGCTCAGGATCGGAGGCGGAGCGGCGGTGCTTGTGACAGTAGCGCAGCCGAACAGAGCGGCAGAAACCACGATGAGCGCGGTTAGTAGCAGGAGCTTTGAACCGACAAACGCAGTCGCAGTTGATACCCGTGCGGCTGCAAGCAGTGACTTAGGACCGCGAAGTGCGGTCACAATATACGCCCTCGCGGCCGCAGCTAACCGTCCGCGGACAGAGATTGTGTAGGTCACCACTAGGATTTTAGCCGCTCGCGCAAGAAGCTCCGGCTAGACCGAAGGCTCTGCTTGTTTGGGCTCGGCAGATTCGTGTGGGGGGTTGGGTGGACCCAGGGGTTGCTCGGTGGATGAAGCTTCTGCAGCTCCACCGTGCGATGCATCCTCGGCACCGGTGCCGGAAAGGCCACCGTAATCGAGGATTTCGCGTGGTGAAGAGCCACTCTTCGCCGGCCCGACAATTCCTGCTTCTTCCAATTGATCCACCAGGCGCGCCGATCGCGTGTAGCCGATCCGCAGCCGCCGCTGCAGCAGTGAAACCGACCCGCGCCGCATTTGGCGCACGATGGTCACCGCCTCATCGAACAGTTCGTCCCGCTCAGGTGCGGCCTCGGTCACCTCTTCCCACAGCGGCGCTTGTTGAAGCGGAGCGCCGGGTGGGATGGCTTGCAATTCTGACTCGGCATCACCCAACTGGGCCTGTTTCCAATAGTCGACGATGCTGCCAAGCTCGCCCTCAGAGACGAAGGCACCCTGCATCCGGACCGGCGATGGGGCGTCCGGCGCTTGATACAGCATGTCACCTTTGCCCAGCAGGCGTTCGGCGCCCGGCTGATCGATGATCACCCGACTGTCTACCGACGAGGCCACCGCAAATGCGATACGAGCCGGGAAATTAGCTTTGATGATGCCCGTTACCACATCGACCGAGGGGCGTTGGGTGGCGATGATCAGATGAATGCCGGTGGCCCGCGCCAGCTGTGCCAGCCGGGTGACCACCCGTTCGGTTTCGTCGGGAGCCATCATCATCAGGTCGGCCAGCTCATCGATAATTACTGCGATATAGGGCATCGTGTCCTGGTGAACCGTCCGCATGCGATCGTTGAAGTCCTTGATGTTGCGCACGCCTTCTTTGGAAAACTTGTCGTACCTGCGGTCCATCTCGCGCGAGATCCACTGCAGCGCAGGGACCACCCGCTCCAAATCGACGATTACCGGCACTAGCAGGTGTGGGATCCCGTTGTAGGAACTGAGCTCCACTCGCTTGGGATCGATCATGAGCATTCGCAAATCCTGCGGTGTGTTTTGCAGCAACAGGCAGGCAACCAGCGAGTTGACGCAGACCGACTTGCCCGAACCGGTAGTTCCAGCGATGAGCAGATGAGGCATGGTTGTCAGATCAGCTGCAACGGGCAGACCCGAGACGTCTTGCCCCAATCCCACGCGAAGCGACGAATCAATTTTCTGGAACCCGCTGGAGGCCATAACGTCCCGCAATGCCACCAGCGAAATATCGGGGTTGGGCACCTCGATGCCGATATAGCCCTTGCCCGGCACGGGCGCTTCGATGCGAATGGAGGGCGAGGCCAGCGCGAGCGCTAGATCGTCTGCCAGCCCGGCCACTTTGGATACCTTTACTTTGGTCCGGCGGCCGCTTTTGGTTTCGATGAACTCCGGCTCGACGCCGAACTGTGTGATGGTCGGACCTCGGTTGACGGCAACCACCTTGGAGGGCGCCCCGAAAAGGCGCAGCGTGTCCTCGATTAGGGCTGCCCGCTTTCGGTCGAATTCATCGTCCGCCAGGCGTTCTGATCCCACTTCCAGCAGCTCTTCCATTTGCGGAAGCGTCCATCTTTGCGCAGTGAGTCCTATAGGATCATCAATCCCGCTGCCAGCCAGACCCTCGACCACCGTGGGCACCGATGCTTCTTGGGGTATCGGACTCGGTTGCGCCGCAGCTGTTCTTGGCGAGCTCAACCGTCTGCCGAGCAGCAGCAGTTCGACGCGTTCTCTTGCTCGGCTAATGCCGGGAAGCAACCCTGAAAATAAGTTCGAGATCGAGGTCCCGAGGGTGAGACTGAGCCCTACGACCAGCAGAGCAAGAAAGGCTACCGTTGCCCCGAGGCCGCCAAATGCACCTACCAACAGGAAAAGCAGCGCCGATCCAATGACTCCTCCGCCGCGCCCCTCCCTGGCGATCGCCAGTCCCTCTTGTGCAGTCGAGGCGCCCATCAGAGCATGCACCAGGGCCAGCGCTACCAGAAGCAGGATGCCTAATCCGACGTAGCCTTCCAAGTCGAGGCCGGTCGGCAGATTTCGCCACACCAGCAGCAGCCCAATGCCAATCAGCACTAATGGAAAGAAAAAGGCGCCCCACCCGAAGGTCTGCCCCACCAAGCGCAGCCAGGAGGAGCTGTTAAAGCCTGCGCCGGAAGTCAGCGCACCGACCACCGTCAGGCCGCCGAGCGCCATCAGCGTAACCCCCATCAGCTCCCTTTTGCGGCCCGCGAGCAACACCTGTGGAGAATACTTGCCTGGGGTCTTGGCGGATTTGCGTTTGGA
>CAYZXF010000290.1:0-4970 GCA_964482355.1 uncultured Anaerolineaceae bacterium
GATCGGTCGATGCGGTAGAAGCGCTCGAAAATGTGAGGCAGTTCATCGTTTGGGATCCCAGATCCGGTATCTGTGACGGTCATCCGAGCCCAGTCTTCAACGCAAGCAAGCGCCAGCGTCACGGTGCCTCCCGAGCTCGTATGGGCGAGAGCGTTGGCAACCAGATTCAGGATGACCTGTCGCAAGCGATCGCGATCTCCAATCACCCGTACCTGATCTTCTCTGCCAATTTCGACGTTCACTCCCTCACCTGCAAGCAAATTCCCCTGTTTGTAGACTTCCAACATCAATGTATCGAGCTCTATTTCCTCTAATGCTAGGGGCAACCTGCCAGTCTCAGCTTTCGCAAGCAACAGAAGATCGTTCACCATGCGCGTCATGCGATCCACTTCGGCCCGGATGGCATCCAGGGAATCGCTGTCCAGCTGCTCCATGCGCGAAATCAGATCTACGTTGCCGCGGATCGTTGTGAGCGGGGTTCGAAGCTCGTGCGATACATCAGCCAAGAACCTTCGTTGTGTTTCGAAGAGGCTTTCGAGGCGCTCCAGCGTCTCGTTGAAGGCTAGGGTGAGTCGGCCTACTTCATCGCGGGGAGGTCCGGATTGCGGAATTCGACGCGATAGGTCATCAGCACGCGTGATGTGAAGTGCTGTCTCGGTTACTTTGTCCAGCGGGCGCAGGGCCGTACCGGCTGTCGACCATCCCACAATCCCCGCAACGACAACCGCTATGACACCCCCGACGACCATGAGCACCAGAAGACTTTGCAATGCTTGCTGAGATGCTTCCAGGGAACTGGCAAGCTGGAGAAAACCGATCACCTCGTCCTCCGGCTGCAGCAGCAAGGGATACGTCAACACGCGGTAATTACCATTGCCGATTGTTACGGTGCGGTAAAGCGCCGTCCTTAACTCCATATCGAGCGGCTGCAGGCTCAGCTCTTCCATTCCAAGGTCCTGGAAGGCCACTTCGCCGTCGTTTCGAGTCAACTGCACACCCACACCGGCGGTAAGGGCCAGCGCCTGAGGAGGGAAGGCAATCACCTCGCCATCCACCGATCGGATCGCAGTGGAGCGGATGTCTTCAGCGGTTCGGAGGAGCGTATCGTTAATTTGTTGGGTGAGGAGAAACGAGAGCAGTAGGTAGACCGCTGTGCCAAACAGGATCAATACCCCTGCCAACAGACCCGTGTACCAAAGGGTCAGCCGGGCGCGCAGGGTCAAGATTCCTCCCGAAGCACATATCCCACTCCGCGTACGGTGTGAATCAGCCGCGGCTCATCGGCGGTCTCGGTCTTTTGCCTTAGATAGCGGACGTAGACTTCGATGATGTTGCTTTCCCCCCCGAAGTCATATCCCCATACTCGATCGTAGATCACATCCCGGGTTAGAACCTGTCGAGGATGTCGAAGGAACAGCTCAAGCAGCTCATATTCCTTCGCGGTCAGTTCTATTTCCCGGTCACTTCGGTAGGACTGATGGGTCCCGGTATCTAAACGCAGGTCGGCGAAAGACAGCACTTCCGGGGCATCCTCAGGTTTTGCCCTGCGCAGGAGGGCCCGGATCCGTGCAAGAAGCTCGTCAAATTCGAAGGGTTTGACGAGGTAGTCGTCGGCCCCCGCATCGAGACCTTCGACTCGATCCGCGACCGCATCTTTTGCGGTCAGCATGAGAATCGGCACTGCTCCCGCGGCCCGCAGCCGTCGACAAACTTCCAAGCCATCCAGGCCCGGCAGCAGCCAATCCAGAACAACCAGGTCAGGCGGCCGCTCTCTAGCCAACACCAGGCCTTCTGGCCCGTCTTCAGCAGTTTCGACGGTATATCCTTCGTAGGTCAACCCGCGCCGCAAGAGCTGCAGGATCCGGGCGTCGTCTTCAATTACAAGAATGTGTTCTCGCATCGGGGATATCCTACCGCAGTCTGTAGGGCTGAAGGCGAGCGATCGGAGGCAATCCGCTCCTCTGAGGAAGAATGAGTTACTTCCGTTGTGTGGCGCGCAACGGCCGCCCTAATAGGGCGGCCGCTTCAACTCTCTCGATCAAACTAACTCGACGGTTGCGCCTGCGGTTTCAAGCTTGGCTATTCCGTCCTGTGCGGCTTCTTTGCCTGTGCCTTCCAGCACCTTTGCTCCGGGAGTCTCTGCCAAATCCTTGGCATCCTTGAGCCCCAGAGATGTAATTTGACGAATGGCTTTGATGACGTCGATCTTCTTCGGGCCGACCTCTTTGATTATTACATCAAATTCAGTCTGTTCCTCGGCCGCCCCATCTGCGCCATCTCCTGCGGGCGCGGCTGCTACTGCGACCGGCGCAGCTGCAGAAACCCCCCACTCTTCCTCGAGCATCTTGGTCAACTCGGCGGCCTCGAGAACCGTAAGTTTGCTGAGCTGATCTGCTATCTTTTTTAAATCTGCCATCTTCTATCTCCTCGATTGCCTTTCTAAGCAATGCTCTGAGCTAGGCGGTTTCAGCGCCCTCACTCTTCGAATACGCGTGCATGACTCCTGCAAGCTGCCGTAGGGTTGCCGCAAGGGCACCCGCCACCTGGCCTGCCGGGGTGGTGATTAGCCCCAGCAACTGCCCTCGAACGACCGGCATCGGTGGCAGATCGGCCAGCGTTAGTATCCTGGCCTGATCGATAAGCTCGCCTTCAATCAAACCTCCCTTGATCTGGAGGGTCTTCGCTTCTCTGCTGAGATCAGCGATCGCTTTCGCTACTCCTGGCACTTCCTCCAGAGCAAATCCGATTGCGGTTGTTCCATCAGTCGCACCTTCAGGCAACGGTAGTTCAAGCTCCTTGAATGCAAGATCCATCAAGCTGTTTTTTACAATGTGGAATTCGCCGCCTACTTCTCGGATCTGACCGCGCAGCTCTTGCAGGTCTTTGACGGTCACTCCAGAAAAAGAAGCCAGAATGATTCCGTTAGAGTTTTTTGCAAGTTCCTTGTATTGCTTTACCAGAGCTTCTTTGCGCGCCTTTGATATTGCCAACTCAAGCACCTCCTTTAACGAAATTAGCCTTTGCACCAGAGGCAAAGGCTAAGCTTGCTGGTAGGCACCGCTGAAACCTTCACCTCGGCAGGAAATTAAGCCCAATTTGGGCGCCTGCTGTCTTTGGTGAGCGTAGAGATTATTCTGCTACATGGCCTGTGCTGCGATCGGATCTACTTTCACGCCAGGCCCCATGGTGCTTGCGACCACGATCTTTCGGAAGAATATACCTTTGGCAGCCGCCGGTTTCGCCCGGATGATCACGTCCATCAAAGCCGCCATATTGTCATACAGCTTATCAGTGCCGAAGGAGGCTTTTCCGATCGGTACATGAAGATTCGCGGTGCGATCCAGTCGGAACTCTACTCGGCCCGCTTTTAGCTCATCGATTACGCGCGGCAGATCTTCCCCCTGAACAACCGTTCCCGCTTTCGGATTGGGCATTAAACCACGGGGGCCAAGGATCTTGCCCAACTTGCCAACCTTCCCCATCATGGATGGGGTGGCTACCGTGGCATCAAAAGCGGTCCAGCCATTCTGGATTTTTTCCATCAGCTCGTTGTCGATGACGAAATCCGCTCCGGCTTCGGATGCCAATCGGGCATCGTCCCCTTCCGCGAACACCACAACGGTCACCGACTTGCCCAGGCCGTGTGGCAGCATGACGGTTTCGCGAATCTGCTGCTCTGCATGGCTCGGATCCACACCCAGCCGCATATGGAGCTCGATCGTTCCGTCGAATTTCGTGAAGGAGGTTTCCCTTGCGAGGTCGAGCGCCTGGCGGGGCTCATAGGACTGCTCCCGATCGATCTTTTCTGCCGCTGCTAAGTATTTTTTCCCGTGTCCCAATTGACTATCCCTCAACTTCAATGCCCATGTTGCGGGCAGTACCCTCGATTTGCCGCATGGCGCCCTCGAGGTCTATTGCGTTCAGGTCCTTCATCTTGGTTTCCGCGATCTCCCTAACTTGGTTACGGGTAACCGTCCCGACCTTCTCTCGGTTGGGCTCAGGCGACCCCTTTTCAACACCCGCTGCTTTGCGGAGAAGTACCGCCGCTGGGGGGGTTTTCAAAATGAAGGAAAAACTTCCGTCTGTGTAAATTGTAATCTCGGCCGGGATGATCTCTCCAGTTTGGCTGGAGGTGCGCGCATTGTATTCCTTGCAGAATGCCATCAAGTTGATGCCGTGCGGGGCCAGCGCCGGCCCGATCGGGGGCGCAGGATTAGCCCTCCCAGCCTCTATCTGCAATTTCGCTACAGTCTTGATCTTTTTTGCCACTTTTTCACTCGCCTAACTATGAATTCTGCTTTCCAATTCGCCCCTAGGCCTTCTCGACCTGTAGGAAATCCAGCTCAACGGGCGTTTCCCTTCCGAAAAACGAAACCATCACTCGCACCTTGGCTTTATCCATGTCGATATCATCTACGGTGCCGATAAAATCGTTGAATGGTCCATCAATGATGCGCACCTTTTGGCCCACGTCGTAGGTGACTTTGATTCTTGGTGCATCGGCCTCCATGCGTTTCACAATTTGGCTGACTTCTTCGGGCCGCAATGGCGTGGGGTCGTTGCCCATCCCTACAAAGCCAGTGACGCCTGGAGTGTTCCGAACTACATACCACGAGTCTTCATCCATGATCATCTGAACCAGGATGTAGCCCGGGAAAACGCGTCGCTCCACCGTGCGCCGCTTGCCATCCTTTACTTCCATTTCCTCTTCGGTTGGAACCACGACGTCGAAGATCTTACTCTTCATATCCATGGTCTCAATTCGCTGCTCGAGGTTGTGACGAACCTTGTTCTCGTATCCGGAGTAGCAATGGACCACATACCACTCGCGCCCATCGTCTGGCTCTGCAACTATTTGCTCTGGTGCTTCCGGCTCAACTTCGGTCGCGAGCTCGTCTACCTGGGCAGCGCCCTTGCCGTCACTTCCATTAGCCGCGGACGATAGATCTGCGAGAGGCTCAGGTTCTTCT
>CAYZXF010000291.1:0-4034 GCA_964482355.1 uncultured Anaerolineaceae bacterium
AGACAGTGACCAAAGGAAATATGCGAGCGCCAACCGACTGATTCCGATAAGAAAGATAGGCATCTCGAAGTGGACAACCCCTGTAAATAAGAGCGGAATTGGAATCAGCGCCACGAGAACGGGAATAGCTCGTCTACGCCAAGATCGCGCCTGCTCCTGAAGAAGGCGATCCCCATCAAAATGAGACTCAGGAAGCCCCCGACACCGCCCGCAAGAACAAATAGAGAATAAGGGAAGACAAAATCCTCAGAAGGGGAAAACTCGACTCCGGGCACCAGTGGATAAAGCAAGGCCAACGTTGAACCAGCGATTCCGAGAACTGCCAGCGCGAGCCCGGCTTTTTCCAGTCTCCGTGGGCTCTCAAAGGTCAAATAGATACCAAGTGCTCCAATGGGGAAGAGGAGTTGCCCAAGCTCGAATGTTAACGGTGGCTGGTCACCAGTAACCATGATGGCCGCCGCCTTGAAGGACCACATCAAGCCTCCAGCAGCGAGAAAGCCTGCACTTATCTTCACGTAGTTTTGTCTCTTCAAATATCCCTCCGTAATTTTGGCATGCCCACTGGCAGCCTAACGGCTGCGAGCTGCCTGTGCTTGGGCCGCAGGCACAAGTGAGCGGCCGGGGATCGCTCCCTCACTTGCACTTCCACGGACCCAAATCCCGATCATCCTAGAATTCTGCTGTTGAATCCCCGGTCCGCTCCAGCGAGTGATACTACATGTTCGGTGCCTGTGGTCTTGGAATTCGAACTCGCAGTAAGAGCCTGACCTAGCTAGCTGGGTCCGCTCCAGCGAGTTGTTAGGCAGCCGCCACTAGGAATGATAATTCTTGACGAGGTACCCGCAAGCCTCATCAAATAAGGCGACATCTGAAAAATAAGGGATCGGCGAACTAGTCTGAACCAGGAGATTCGAGTCGTCTTGCTATTCCTATCAGCTACCCACTTACCCGCGCCCGTTGCCACGGCCAGGCGCTAACGGTAACATTCCTGCGTTGGAAACTTAACAGCGCTAGGCCGAAGAAAATCAAAGCAAGTCCCAGCAGGAGCGCGACATCTTCAGCCTGCTGCCCCTCTGTAAATACTGTGGCCGAGGAATTCAGGTAGTTGAAAAGGAAAATTACCTTGATCGACTCCAACGACTCGACGAAGTTGACCAAGATTAACCCAAAGTAGCTCGCGATAAATATCACGGTCATTGTCAAAGCAGCGATCCGCCGACTCGGCAGGAAGGCTCCCAAGAAGAGCCCCATCATTATGAACGTGACAGTCAGAGGCCAGGTACCCAAGTGGGCCGCGACAAACTCTGCGGAAGTAACGTTCACCTCGGTAAGACCCCTGATCGCATTAAGAACCAGCATGTTGATCAATGCAGCAACGAGGATCATCAAAAAGACAACGATCGACAATGCAAGCGCTTTGACCGTGACGATCTGCAAGCGGCTTAAAGGTGCCGCTACGATCAATTCCAAAGTGCCACTTTCCTCTTCACCTGCCAGAGTCCCAGTGCTTGCGATGATGGCGTAGATACCCAATAGCAGTGGAAGGTATTGAATGACGACTGAGGCGATATATCCCTCAAAGGTGACCATATCAACACCCATCGCCTGATAGATGGAAAGATCGGCTATCTGTTGCATCGATTCACCGGCTTCCGGCCATATCCCGATGTAAAGTGCGCCAAACATACCTATCCCAATGCCCCAACCCAGGATGGTCCCCCAACGAGATCGCAGCTCATGCCAGATTAAATTAAACACGGTTTCCTCCTTGGTTCTGACGATCGTAGAAAGCCAGAAAGATCTCTTCGAGGGTCACGGGCGGAGTCTCAATATCTTCAATACCGTAAGGCATGGCCGCTTCTAAGACCTGCTGCAATCTACCTCGTATTTCCAACATCACCATCTGACCATCGCGACCTGTCTCGGTGACGCCGGCGAGAGTAAAGGCGTCCGCAGGAGGTAGCTTTTGGAACTGTATGTGTACGCGTTTGAATTGCCGCTTAGTTAGCGTTTCGACTCGCTCCGTCTTGACAAGCCTGCCTTCTCGGATGATCCCGACACGGTCACATACTGCCTGTACTTCCGGGAGGATATGGGATGAGAAAAAGACGGTCCGGCCATCCTCCTTGGCTTCCCGCACTAACTCCATTACCACTTGTTGAATTAGGGGATCCAAGCCGATAGTTGGCTCGTCCAACACGAGCAAATCCGGCTTACCCATGAAAGCCGCGATGATGCCGATCTTCTGCTTGTTACCGTGGGAGTATTGTTTCATCTTGCGACTTGGATCGAGATCCAGTCGCTGAAAGAGCTCCTGACGATAGGAGGGCTCAATTACTTTCTCTTGAAGCGATCCAATCATGTGCAGGAAGTTGCGGCCGCTCATGTTGGGGTAAAGGCTTAGCTCACCTGGCAGATATCCAATCCGCTTCCGGATGGCCACTCCATCTTTTTGACAATCGAGGCCAAAGATAGATGCACGACCCTTCGTGGGACGGATCACATCCATCAGGACCCGTTGGGTGGTCGTCTTACCCGCCCCGTTCGGCCCCAGGAAACCAAAGACCTCTCCCTCATCTATGGAAAGATCTACGTCGATGATTCCACGATGCTTGCCGTAATAGAAAGTAAGTCCTTGCGTCTCGACAATTGCGCCGCTCATGGTTGCCTTCTCTGCCGGAGGCTCAAAAATAGTATAGGCCGTTAATGGGGTGATATAGGTCTTAACTCCATGGGTACATCAATAACCTAAGGTCGTGAGAGGAAAATTTTGCGCCATACAAAGCGGCTCCACGAGCTTGAGGAGAAGGCTAATCGGCTCATCAAATTCTTCGGTGAGGGCAAATCCGACGAGGAGCGCCTTTCCCCCCAGCTAACCAACATCGATTTCGAAAAGGCGGCGGTGCAAAGGGAACTGGCCAGGGCTGAAAGCGAACTGATGGTGAAGCTGGAACCAGAAGCCATCAAGGATGGCTACCCGTAAAATGCTCAGGAGCACGGAATGGAAAGCGGCTAGCCTGGAGAACTTTCAGGACGATCTAGAGGGCGCTCGCAAGCTGGTGCGGCAGGTGCTAGAAAAGGTTAGCATCGGCCCAGGCTTCGAATACGTAGGCGAGAACGGCGAAACCGCAATAACCCCCAAGGTCCCCACGCTGCATTTCCGGATCGAGGTCCCTGGCATCGATGTGGGCGAACTGCTAGAAATAGCTCGTGAGAGCGCCTACGCAGAGAGCGCCGATGATGCTCGTAAACTCTCGGGGGTCACTCCAGCAAGTTGTTAGGTGGATGCGTATCTAACGTCCAATTCCATCAATCCTTCGATAGTTTTCTTTAGCTTACTTGGTTTGAATCCCCACGGACCTCTCCCTCCTGCAAAAACCACCTTCCGGTCGGTGTCAACCAGATAAGGCCGATCGGGCCAGGCCGCGTACGCCTTCATCGCTCCGTCATCCATCTCATCGACTATGGTCGGTATCCCATACTTCAGCCGGGTCTCACAAGTTCCTGCCAGTGCTCGCCGTTCTTCAATCGTTCGTGGATCTCGAATGTCATGATTTCCCATGTACCAGCCGTCGGTTGGATGAGCTTCCCGAATGTAGATCACAAGGAATTGGACGCGATCATTGTATTCAGCGTACAAGTCTTCGAGGCGCACGGCCTCTCTTACAAAGGGTTCTCAGGTGAAGCTACCGAAAATCAGGGCAACAGGCTTTTTGCCGCGAAAGTCTGAGAGTCGAACCGGATTTTCACCGCTCGCGTCACGAAGCTCGAAATCAGGTGCTAGCTCGCCCTTCTTGGGTGCCTGAGGACCGAACTGTCTGTGCCACTTGATGCTGTCTCGCAAGCTACTGATGGTATTCGTCATCTGGACATTATTCCTTTCGCATCAATTCCATTTGTGCATCCGCCTAACGGCTACGGGCTGCCTGTCCTGGGCGGTCAGGCCAGGGAGCGGCCGGGGTGCCGCGGTAGAAGCAAGAGATAGTCGAGACGGGGCTTCCTGAATAAGCCCGTGAGGAGCCAACCCCGGCCGC
>CAYZXF010000292.1:0-1888 GCA_964482355.1 uncultured Anaerolineaceae bacterium
GCTAGCAAGGTTGCCTTCGTAGGCAAAGGTCGGAGCGCTCCATTTGATGGACTCTTCCATGCGCGCATCGGCTCCCAGGACGATTTCGCGCAACCGCATCATAGCCTCCTTTAGCGGGTGATCGAGCTCATCAAACCATTCCGTCACTTCAGGGCTTTCGTTGTTTGTTTCTGACATTTCTTCATAACCCTCCAGGGCAATAGCTGGTTGGCCTTTCGTAAGGTTCGACAAGTCATCATTTCGATGGCTTTTCGAGGATCTCCCAGCCGCGCTCAATCGCCACAGATCTGAGCCTTGCATCCGGATAGACGGCCACAGGTTGATCCGCGCGCTCCAATATTGGAATATCGGCCCAGGTATCTCCATAGGCAGCGCCCACACGATCCACCCCAAGTCTGTCGAAGACCTGCTCCCCCTTCCTTTTGCCGGTTATCAATTCGGAAGCAAGCTGCAGTTGGCCATCCACGATTTTAATTTGAGACCCGATGGCGTCGGCTCCAATTCGCTCACCCAGCGCCTCAAGCGTGGGCTCATAAGCAGTGCTGGCAATGTACAGCTGGTCGCCGCGCTCCCGGTGCTGAGCGAGGCGCTCGATCACGTCTGCGCGGCGCTGCGGCCACACCACCTTATCGACCGACCATTCCGCAATCTCCCGAATCTTCTCCGGGGTCGGCTCCTTGATAAGCGGAAGAGAGCTAACCAGTGACCACTCGCCGAAATCTCGCAGGTCCATCAGCCCCAGTTTGTAAAGAGAGTAGCGTGGTAGAGCCCTGGCAAAGAACAGATTGGCCTGCAGGGCGCTTTGATTGTGGCGCACCCAATCAAGCAGGCCGCGTACCGGAGAGCCTTTGCTGATAGTTCCTACTAGATCGGATACTACGATCATGAAACGAGCTAACCACCTTTCTGATCATCAGTCCCAACCAGAATAAAAGGGACGCTGAGCGCCCTTATTCTAGGCCAAGCTTCGTCAGAAGGACCCACCATTTCGGATATGATCCCCTGATGCCCGATCAAGACACATCGCAGATGGACCCACATATCGGGGACATACTTGGAATATCTCTCCACGCGATCGGGTATTTGGCTACACGCAATACAGGATTTGGCTTTCTGGCCCTGTTCGGAATTCTAGCAGTCGCCGCCTGCGCTCCACAGGCGCCTCGGACGCCTGAGCCTCCGGAGACGCCGACCTCCCCTATTCACTATGGCTTTCAAGTCGTAAACACGTATCCCCACGATCAAGATGCATTCACGCAGGGTCTGGTGTATCAGGAGGGATTGCTCTACGAGAGCACCGGACTGCGAGGGCATTCGACATTGAGAGAAGTAGATCTGGCTACCGGTGACGTGATCCAGTCACTGGCTCTGGATTCCGAACTCTTTGGCGAGGGGGTTACATTGTTCGACGGCCGCATCTTTCAGCTGACGCTCACATCCGGGATCGGATTTATTTACGATCCGGATACTTTTTCTAAGCT
Source organism: uncultured Anaerolineaceae bacterium (assembly GCA_964482355.1). Classification (GTDB taxonomy): domain Bacteria; phylum Chloroflexota; class Anaerolineae; order Anaerolineales; family E44-bin32; genus JADFRG01. The sequence continues at coordinate 1,482 of CAYZXF010000292.1, forward strand.
AGGCGAATTTAGCTATACGCCCGAAGGCTGGGGACTTACCCATGATGGCCGTCAGCTAATCATGAGTGACGGGTCCGCGGAGTTGCGCTTCCTGGACGCCGAAACACTGGAAGGTACCGGCCGCATCGAGGTGACCGATCGCGGTCAGCCCGTGCGGTGGCTCAATGAACTCGAATATGTGGAAGGTGAGATTTACGCAAATATCTGGCAATCCGACTTGATCGCCAGAATTTCGCCGGAATCGGGGGAGGTGCTTGGGTGGATTGATCTCTCCGACCTGCTCACGGGAGAGGACCAAGCCGGAATATTAAACGGAATCGCGTATGACAGCAGGACCGGACGACTCTTTGTGACGGGCAAGAATTGGCCAAAGTTATTTGAGATTGCCTTGGTAGAGGAGTAGCCGG
>CAYZXF010000293.1:0-8429 GCA_964482355.1 uncultured Anaerolineaceae bacterium
TCGCTTTCGCCTTCTCCAAGTCATCGGCCCCGATGACGAGCATGGATTGCGTGGCCTTGTACAGGAGGTCGACGTTCACTCCAGCGTTGGCCAGCTTGCGCATCGTTTCGCCAAGCATTCCGGGTCGGTCTTCGGCATCGAAGAGAAGGACATCCCGCTCTGACTCGACCGCGAGACCGGCGGCTTCCAGAGCACTCCTCGCTCCACCCGCATCTTCAACCAAGATGTGGATGACTCCCTTCCCCTCGCAGGGAAACCCGCACATTGCGTCGAGGTTGATTCCCGCTCCACCCAATGCCTCTCCTAGGTCTGCCAGTGTTCCCGGTCGGTTCTCGAGAATTACGGTTAGATCCTTAGCCATTTTCAGCCTCCTCTTTCGAAACTTGCCGGACCAATCATCTCGCATCGCGCTCGCGCGCGCATACAGGGTAATTCGACGGATCGAACGGATCAATCATATGCACAGAGAAATAGTTCCGTTTTTTCGAACGAAACGACCTGAGAAAAATGAACGAGCCGAGCAAGGTACCCGACCGCATCCTGTTCAGACCAACCCGCCCCTTGCAGCGGTTCCAAGGCGGCCCACTGATTCCCGATCGAGGCTTGATTGTCTGGAGAGACGTTGGCCAAGTCCGCAATCAGGTCTTCAGGAATTTTCACCAACCACGGTCCGCTTTCAGAGCCGGCGGCTATGGGCTCATAGTTTCCAATGAGCTCGGCAAGTTCCTTGCCTGCAAGCACAGAGTGAAGTGCTGCAATCTGTAATGGATCCAGACCATCGACATTGACGCCCTTGAAACTGCCCAACGGATACTCGGAAGCCACAATGGCTTCGGCATCGCTAGAAGTGGCCACTATTAAGTCTGCAAGTGATCCCATTGAATAAATTCCTTCAAGCAGTTTGCTCGCCGCCTGACGACGGTAAGCAAACTGCCTGCGCATACTCGCAGAGTGCGGCCGCAAGCTGTCCGGCCTGGGCCGGGTCACGCGGCAATATTTGCAATTGTAGTAGGTAGCTTGGATTGAGCCGCTAAAAGCGCGAGCCGCTAGCGGCTCGAATACCCGCTCGCTACAAATTCGGTGGGGATGATGTCTGCCAGGCCGACTTCCTCTTCATACTCTTTGAGGCGATCGAACAAGCGCTTCACGGATGACTCGACGACTTCGTAGTCAAACCCGTCGAAGATTGCCGTGTCGCGCATTTTGCCATTCGTGTCGGGCACCTGGCGCGAGCGTTTTACGCCTCTCTCAAGCGCCCTGCGATTGTGGACGCCCATGTTCTTGAGAGCGACCTTAAGCACGTCACCCGAATACTCACGAGGGCCGTAAATGCCGCCCCGATATACGAGCTCCGCAAAGGCTGCCCCATCCGGAACAAGTTCCATAGCTGGCATTCCGAAGGTCTCCAGAACTTCAACCAATGCTTCGATCGTCTGGCCAGGGTAGTAATACAGATAGAGGCGCGCAATTTCCAAGAAGAAATTGTAGTGTGCAGCTTCGTCTGTAGAAATCGTGCGTGCGACCTTTTCCAGTTGGGGGTCAAGTGCCTCTGTGAATCCAGGCTTGTCGCTTTTGCCGCTGGCAATGCGCGCCATGTTTTGATATGTGAGCTGTGTCGCGCGCTCCTGAATGACGACGTATAAGACCACGTGCAGCGGGTCCTCCCAGGGTGGCGCCCACTCATTATTGCGCAGGTACTGCATATAATCTTCGATCCACTCCGGCGACCGGAAGCGCATGAACAGCATGCAATTCAGCCACAAGTCAGAGTGCTTTTCTTCTTCTGCACCCCAACGCATCTGAAAATTCGATCGACCATAACTTTTACGCATCATGTGGGTCAGCTTGCTGGTGTAGTCAGGCGCGTAATTTTCTATCCCATAGAAGCCTTCGATCACGTTATTCACATCCGTCGAGTGATCGGTGCGCAAGGCACGCCAGTCAAACGACTGATCAGGGTGCCATCTGCGTGTCTTCTGCGAACGAGTCGTGTACCAGCGATACAGGCTTCTGGCACCGCGCTCGATAAGCACGTCCTTCTCCTCGCGGCTCAATAGCCCGGCCGGATAGGACGGACGCATCTCCTCAACTTCATTGATGATCGAATTTTCGGGCTTGGTAATTTCCATTACTGTATTTTAGCTCATCGGATAACGGAAGAGATGATATCAGGTCTTGAGAATAATTTCTCTAGCTGGCCGATGCTCGATCAGCCGATCAACACTCGCTAAATCCGCAGGAGTAGCACTTCCTGCAGCCTTCCTCGTTCACCATAGAAGCCGCGCCGCAATCTGGGCAGAGGTCGCCGATGACCATCGGTTTCATTACGGGTTTAGCATACTCCTCAATTTCGCCCAAGTAATGCGCCAATCCACGCGCGACTCCGTCCGGCAAGGACAGCACGCGCTCAGCTCCGAACCCGGTAGGTCGGCCGCCACCAATTCCCGAAAGTTGGCGTACGACTTCGGCCAGGCGATCGCGCGGCATCACCGGGGAGGCCAGGCGCAGAATATGGGAGATCAATCGTCCAATCGCTTCCGATACAGCCGCAGTTTCAGAGCCCGCCTTTGCAGTTGTGATGAAAACCTCGAACGGCTGATCGCCACCGTTTTGATTGATCGTTACAAACGCCTTACCGACCGGCGTTTCCATGCTGATGGTTGAGCCGTCCAGGCGTCTCGGGCGAGGTTTCTTGCCAGGCATCCACATCTGGAGCTGCGACTCGGCAAATCCATCGTCGCTCATTTCAGTGCCCGCTTGCTTATCAGCGGTGGATTTTGTCTCAAGTACCACCTTCTGGCGGGAGCCGGTTACATACACGGTCAAACCTCGGCACCCAAGCTCCCAGGCCTGCTGGTATGCCTGCGCAACTTCGTCGACAGTTGCACCTTCGGGGAAATTACAGGTCTTGCTGAGGCTGTTATCAACAAAAGCCTGCATTGCGGCTTGCATGCGAACATGCTCATCGGCTGAGATGTCTTGCGAGACCGCAAAGGCGTGCCGAACGTGTTCTGGGACCTCTTCCACGTGCTGGCAGCTCCCGTCTTCCATCACCTGCTCAACAACGCGTGCTCGAGCATCATCGTCAACGCCCGCATCCAGCAAAGCCTGCTCAAACAGCGGACTAGTATAGGTCAGCTTGAGATCCGTCCCGTTGTCATCCACATGCCGGGTATACGCCAGCGCAAACACCGGCTCACACCCGTAACCCTCGCAACCCGCCACGGTGGCGATGGTTCCGGTGGGAGCGATGGTCGTCTGGGCCGCGTTTCGAATCCCATGCCGCTCAATGCCGTCTGTGATTTCGGTCCAATCAAGATCTGGCCGACCGAAGTGACGGTGGTAGGCCTCGATAGGGGCGGGAGGTGACCAATGGAGATTGGCTGGATCGTAGATGCTCCCCTTGATGGCCTCGAACGGTCCGCGCTCGCTTGCCAGCTCGATGCTGGCCTTCATCGAGTGATAGCGAACAAATTCCATCACCTGGGCAGCAAATTCCTGCGCTTCTTCTGACCCATATCGAACTCCCACGTTGTACATCAGGTCGCCCAGTCCCATGATCCCCAGGCCAATGCGCCGAGCGCGCATGGCGGCCTCGCGAAGCTGAGGTACGGCCGGAACATAAGCGTTGGCGCTCACCACGTTATCAAGGAAGCGTGTGCTGAGAACGATGCTCTCTTCGAGCTTCTCCCAATCCACCGCGCCACTTGCCCCGCAGTGCTGGGCCAGATTGATAGATCCCAGGCAACAGTTTTCATACGGCCCGAGCCATTGTTCGCCGCAAGGATTTGTGGCTTCTAACTCATAGAGGTGGGGTACCGGATTATTTCGATTAGCAGAGTCTAAAAATAAGATTCCCGGCTCACCGTTGTGATGGGCATGTTCCACTATCATGTCGAAAATCTCGCGCGCCTGGATGGTCTCAACAGTCTCGCCAGAGGAAGGCGCGATCAAATCATAGGGGGTGTCGTCTCGCACCGCTTCCATAAACGCATCGGTTACTCCGACCGAAATGTTGAAATTTGTGATTTGTTTTTCGTCTACTTTGCAGGTGATGAAATCGCGAATGTCGGGATGGTCGACGCGTAAGACCGCCATGTTTGCCCCGCGCCGCGTGCCGCCCTGGGCGATTTCTCCGAAGGCTTTGTCGTACACTCGCAAGAAACCGACCGGCCCGGTCGCCATGCCCGCCGAGGATTTAACTAGCGATCCCTTGTGCCGCAGTTTGCTGAAGGAGAATCCGTTTCCGCCGCCAGTCTGCTGAATCAGCGCTGCGTCGCGCAAGGTCTGGAAGATGCCAGATTCATCGCGGCCCATATCGTCCGATATCGGGAGCACGAAGCAGGCCGCAAGCTGGCCCAAGGGAGTGCCTGCGCCGGTAAAGGTCGGTGAGTTGGGGAAAAATCGTTTAGAAACGAGCAGCTCGTAAAACCGGCGAGCAAGCGCTAGCTGATCACCATCGAATTCGACGTCTGGAGCCGCAACATGGTAGGCGACTCGCCAAAACATCTCGTCCACGGTTTCGCCGGGTTCGCCGTCCGACTGGCGCCGTACATAGCGCTTCATCAAGACGGTACGAGCATTTTCAGCTAACTCAATTGTTAGTATATCTTCCGGGAGCGGAGGTGTTGGCGACAGGTCAAGATCTTCCGCCTGTACCCGCACCTCAGGATCCGAGGTCTCCAGCATTCCACCCTCCTCAGGGCATCTTCTTGCTCCTCCAGCAGAGAAGATTAGATACTCGGGCGCAGGCTGGAGAAAGTTTCCCCACGGCGAGCGCTACACCCAATATCTCGCGGTTTTCTATGCCGCGGCCGTATTCATTTGTTTTCAGGCTTCCAGGAGTAGGTCGATCTCGTTCCGAATGTCCATCAGGTCATCCAAGCCCAGGTACACGATCGCGTAGCGTATATATGCGATGTGATCAAGCTCTTTTAGTCCGTTGATGACCAGGTCCCCCACCACTCGGGCCGGGATCTCCGGCTTTCCCAGCGATTGCAGCCTAGCTTCGACTTCCCCCACCAATCTATTGATGTCTGTGGCCGATACCGGTCGTTTCGCGCACGCGATTGTGACCCCTCGAGCGAGCTTCTCACGATCAAATTCCTCACGGCTGTTGTCTGCTTTTATCAACAACGGGGCTGTAAGGATAGCCCGTTCGTAAGTGCTATACCGCTCGCCACAGACCTTGCATACTCGCCGCCTCCGCACGCCGCCCTTAGCATCGTGAGTGGTGTCGATCACTCTTGTTTGGTTGCCTTGGCAGTACGGGCATCGCATTGGCAGTTATCCCGTTAGAACACTTGTTTGGCGCCAGATATTCCGAACGGCTTGGTGTTGACCCAAATATGTTCCGTACGGGACCGGGATTGTAGCACGGTGAAAAATGCAGGCCAACCCCCTCAGGGGTGATTCGACCTTAAAGTTTTTAGTACTCTAGTAATGGAATCGGGTGTCCCCAGCTGCGCTGGGGCAATTCAGGTGGATCGGCCGGGGAATGAGAGCGGGTGCCGGGAGGAGGGTCCGGCACCCGCGGCATGTAGGGTTCTCGCAGCGGCCTCAGGGTCCAGAAAGACCCAAAGCGCAGGCGGAGCGAGCTTCAATAACGCTTCCGTGCGGACTATCGTCGCCGCAGAAAGGCTGGGATGTCTAGATCGTTAACGTCGATCGTCTGCGGCACAAACTGGTCTGCCGGTATCGCATTTTCTGCGGTTTCGGTCTGGACCTGCTCCTGAATTGCAGCGGATTGCGCCAACCTTCGCATGCGCGAGGAGGATCGCTTCATGCCATCTGTGCGCTCAAACCCGGTTGCGATAACAGTCACCCTCAGATCCTCACCCATGGCCGGATCGATCACCGCGCCGAAGATCAAGTTCACGTCGGGATGTGCGGTCTCCTTAATGATGGCCGCCGCCTGGTTGACCTCGTACAGGCTCAGGTCGGAACCGCCGGTCACGTTGAACAGGATGCCGCGTGCCCCATCGATGGTGATGTCGAGCAGGTGGTTTGAAATCGCCTGTTCTGCCGCCACTCGGGCTCGATCCTCGCCAGAAGCACTCCCAACAGCCATCAACGCTGCTCCGCCTTCGGACATGATGGCTCGCACGTCGGCGAAGTCAAGGTTGATCAAACCAGGGACGGTGATCAGCTCGCTGATGCCCTGGATCCCCTGGCGCAGAACGTCATCTGCCAGCTTGAACGATTCCTGCAGGCTGGCCTTCTTGTCTGCGATCTGGATAAGCCGGTCGTTCGGGATCACGATCAACGTGTCGACATGCTCTTTCAGTTCGTTGATGCCGGCTTCTGCGGTCTGCATCCGTTTGGAACCCTCGAAGGTAAACGGGCGAGTAACTACGCCGATGGACAGGGCGCCAATTTCCTTTGCGATCTGGGAAATCACCGGCGCAGCGCCGGTCCCGGTCCCGCCGCCGATGCCGGCCGCAATAAACACCATGTCGGAGCCTTTGAGAACTTCGTACACATCCTCGGCTGACTCCTCGGCTGCTTTTTGCCCTACCTCGGGGTCGCCTCCGGCACCCAGGCCACGTGTCAGCTTGTCGCCGATGCGCACACGAGTGGGCGCGTCCGAGAGCAGGAGCGCCTGGGCATCGGTGTTGATGGCAACGAATTCGATGCCAGCCATGCCCTCCTCGATCATGCGGTTCACGGCGTTGCTGCCGCCCCCACCGATCCCGACTACCTTAATTCGTGCAAATGACTCAATCTGTGGTGCTGGTTGCATGTTGTCCTCCTCTGGACGATCTGCGGTCTCCAATATCGGGCACTAGCCCGGTAGTAAGCGTTTTAGCAATCCTGCCGCACGACCCAAATCGAATCGCGGCCAGGCCATTGAGTGATGATCCAGAATGACATCTTCTTCTTGCAATCGGCCCCAATGTAGCAGTCCGACGCTGGTCGAGTAGGCGGGGTCATTCAGCTTGTCCACCAGTCCGCGCAATCGATCCGGCTGGGCGGTGCGAATCGGCAGTTGTAGAACATCGGCCGCCACGAGATCGAGACCGTGCACCTGGCTCGCTCCGCCTGTCAGGACCAGGCCGGCGGGAAGCAGCGCATCGTAGCCGGAGCGCTTGATCTCCTGCCGCACCAGCGAAAAGATTTCCTCGGCGCGAGGCTCCAAGATGCCGGCGAGATCCGCGATCCGAACCTGGATGTTGCTGCCCTGTCCGAAGGGCTTCATCGTCACCAGCTGGTCGTGGTCTGCCATCATCGGGCGGCAGGTACCGTGCTGGATCTTGATGCTCTCGGCAGTCTCCTGCGGTAGATGCAATCCCTGGGCAATATCGTTCGTCATATGATCGCCGCCCACAGGAATGGCGGCCGTATGCCAGGAAGCGCCCTCGATGTAGACCGCGATGTCGCAGGTTCCCCCGCCGATATCGCAAACTACAACGCCCATCTCTCGCTCAGTTTCTGAAAGCACCAGCTCGCCCGCGGCTAGAGAGGAAAGCACGAATCCGTCGATGTCGATACCGGCCGCTTCCACCGCTTTTTCCAAATTCCTGAGCGAGGTCTGGTTGGCAGTAACGATATGGGTTTCGACTTCCAGGCGATAGCCATACATGCCGATGGCGGACCGAATTCCGTCCTGGCCGTCCACAACAAATCCGCGCGGCACGACGTGAACCAGTTCCCGGTTAAATGGGATCGCTACAGATCGCGCCGCATCCAGCGCACGAGCCACGTCGTCATAACCGATGGTGCGGCCGGTCACGCCGGCCATCCCGCGGCTGTTCATCGATTCAATCTGATTGCCGGATAGGCTGACCAGCGCAGAGGTGATCTCGAATCCGGAGGTGCGTTCGGCTTTGTCTTTGGCGAGGGAGATCGCCTTGCTGAGCGCTTCCAGGTTCACCACGCCGCCCTTACGCATGCCCATGGAGGGAACGGTGCCCACTCCAATCACACGCAGCCGATTCTCGGGATCCAGATGCCCGACCAGCATACAGACTTTCGTGGTTCCGACGTCCAGTCCAACAAATACTGTTTCTTCAGGTCCGATGAGAGTAGCCACGGGTTACCTCGTCAACTTGTAATAGGGTGAGTCCGGATTTTCGACGCTCACCAGTACTGCCGCAAGGCCACGCTCGACCAGGGACAGGGCGATAGCTTCATATACTTTCACTTTGGTATCGATGTCGCCTCGATCACCAAAAAGTACTTTCCAGCCGCGCGGATCGTCAAATCCAAAGCCGTGATCCGCGCTGTACGTCAAATTAGCGGCGTAGGGCAGCTGTTCGCTTAGCATGACCGCGCTCCAGAGCACTTCCGGATTGATGGCCGGAACGAGTGCGTCCTGGCTGATCTCCAGCACTGGCTCTGACGACGAGACCTCGACCATCGCTTTGTAAGGCTGGCGCTGAATAAATGCCACGCCGGAGGCGCTCAACCACCAGGTCTTGCCGCCATCG
>CAYZXF010000294.1:0-2745 GCA_964482355.1 uncultured Anaerolineaceae bacterium
TGCGATCGCCGGCGTTTTGGAGGTAGCCGCTTCCTACGCCATCACACCTTCGTTCAAGACCGCCTATCAAGGAGCGAACGTTCGGAACACCTACGCCGGGATGGTCAATTACCTCGGCATGTTAGCGGCCGACTTTTTCACCCTGGGGTTCCGTGGCGAGAGGGGCGGTTTGGAGACTGCTTTCGGAAAAATTCTGGGTAACTCTTTTGAGGCTGCTGCGCTCACCGACGGACTAGGGGAGCGCTACGAGATCATGCGCGGCTATTTCAAGCCATATTCGGCATGCCGCTATGCCCATGCAGCGGTGGATGGAGTGCTTGGTCTCCAGCAGGATGGTGCCGTAGATATTGAACAAATCGAATCAGTTGAAGTCGCCACTTACGACATCGCGGCCACCCTATCGGATCCAGCGCCCGCAACTCCATTAGCCGGGCGCTTTTCTATGCCCTACGTCGTGGCGGCAACACTGACCCTCGGTAGTGCTGGCCCCGAAGCCTTTAGCCCGGAAGCACTCAGCGACGATAGAATCCTGAATCTCGCCTCCCGAATATCGGTAGTCGAAGATCCCGAGTACACGGCTATGACGCCTGCAAACCGGCCCGCGCGGATCACCGTGCGATTCCTGGATGGATCGGAGCGCCAACACGCGGTGATGGGCAGCAAAGGGGATCCAGACCAACCAATGTCTGAGGTCGAGCTCGAAGCCAAGTTTCTAAATCTTGTCGAGCCCAGCCTCGGTTCGGATACAGCCGCTAAAGCTTGGGATCATCTAGGTAATATCAACGAGGCCGCGAATCTGGGGGATATCGCGCAGGTCCTCACTTCATCGAGAAAATGACATTCGGGCGATCTGGGGAGGAGAAATCTATGGCATGAAGCTTAATCTTGTTTGATATGGAGGTGAAATTGGACCATTTAGTTGAATCGTTACCGAAAGTTATCCGAAGGAGGAGAAACAATGAACAGAATTAGCAAGATTTTGTTTGGGACTGCGATCCTGGCGCTGTTGCTGGCAGCATGTGCTCCGGCCGCAGAACCCACCGAAGAACCGGCCGCGCCACCGCCGGATGACACCGCAGTGCCTGCCGAGCCTGAAGAGCCGGCTGAAGAAGAAGAGCCTATGGAAGAGATGGAGACCATCACCATCGGAGGCATCCACCCGTTGACCGGCGGCCTCGCCGCTGACGGTATCAACATGGATCGGGCAATCCAGATGGCGGTCGATGAAATCAATGCTGCTGGTGGCGTGCTAGGTGGCGCAATGCTGGCGTACCTCTCGTCAGACTCGACCGGCGCAGCCGATGTCGGTCAGACGGAAGCCGAACGGCTGATCAATGAGGGCGCGCAAGCGCTGATCTGCTGCTTCCAATCATCGGTGACAACTAACGTCGCGGCAATCGCCGAGCGTGAAGGTGTACCGTTGGTAATCGACGTGGCAGTTATGGATGCCATCCTCGATCAAGGCTACAGCAACACCTTCCGCCTGCAGCCGAACGCGACCTCCATGGGAGTCAATGGCGCCAACTACCTCAAGGAGATTGCCGAGGCGGCTGGCGACTCTGTTGACAGCGTGGTGATCTTGTTCGAAGGCACGACTGGCTTCGGAGATAGTGTGCGCGCTGCGTTCGTGGCCGAAGCTGCCAATCTAGGAATCGAAGTGCTCGACGAGATCTCGTACGAGCCATTTGCTGTGACCGATCTGACGACGGAGATGACACGCATCAACACTTTGGAACCCGATGTGTTGGTCGTCACCGGGTATTACAACGATGGTCTGCTGGCAGCCCGCAATGCCGAGGAAGTTGGCCTGGATGTCAAGGCCGTGTTCGGTGTGGCACAGGGTACGTATGACCAGCCACAGTTCGTTACGGATGCGGGAGATCTGGCCCAGTGCTTCTTTGACAGCAACTTCCACTGGGATGCCGGAAATCCGGATGCCCTGTCTGTGCGCGAGGCCTATGCGGCCAAGTTTGGAGAGCCGATGCGAACTGGCGCAGTCTTTTCCTATCAGGCTGTCTACCTGATCGCAGATGCCATTGAACGCGCAGGTTCATCAGATCCGGGAGCCATTCGAGATGCTCTGGCCGATTCGGACTACTCGGAATACCTGCTGCCCTATCCTGGAAACATTAAGTTCGATGAGACCGGCGAAAATGTCAATGCCCGACCGGTGCTCATGCAGGTTCAGGACGGCGCGGTGGTCCAGGTCTGGCCGACAGACTTGGCAGAAGCAAGCCCAATCTACCCCTGCGTTTCTTGGGGAGACTAGATCTCGCTTCTAGTTCAGCGTTTGCTGGGAGGTGTGGGAAACCACATCTCCCAGTTTCGCACCTATTTCTTACGCACCCTCATAAGACCATCAATCAATGGCCGTGATCCTAAAAAGTCATAAACGAAAGCTCATTGTTGCGGCTGGTGTCGTTGTCTTTCTGGCCATTCTGCTCGGGCTGAACGCGGACCAAGCCTCAGAGTGGTTCCAACAGAATGACCCGGTGCTGCGCCAGGCGCTGGTTACCGGCATCCTGATTGGCGGTGTCTTTGCGCTGGTTGCGATGGGGCTTACCCTCATCTTTGGCGTGCTGGACATCATCAATTTTGCTCACGGCGCCCTGATGACGGTAGGGATGTACATAACCTTCGTGCTATTCGACAACTACGGCATCGACCCCTACATCTCTATTCTGATTACGGTGCCGGCGCTGTTCCTCATCGGGGTAATCGTGCAGCGCGTAATAATGCGCCCCG
>CAYZXF010000295.1:0-10433 GCA_964482355.1 uncultured Anaerolineaceae bacterium
TTCAGCCGGCTCATCAGCCGCTTCTACCAGGTCAGCACGGACGTGATGGTCCACTCCGATGCCTTGGTGGATAAGCTCATCGGCGATGAAGTCACTGGATTGTACGTTCCAGGTTTTGCAGGCAAGGATCACGCGAAGATCGCGATTGAAGCGGCTAAGCTGCTGCTCACGGTTACCGGTCACGCGGACGCGCATGGGCCATGGGTGCCGGTCGGGGCGAGTGTACATACTGGGGAGGCTTTTGTGGGAGCCGTGGGATCTCAGCAAGGGCTAACCGATATCACAACACTCGGCGACGCGCCCAACACCGCGGCCCGCCTGGCCTCCGCGGCCGGAATTGGCGAGGTGGTTGTGAGCGAGGATGCCGCAAAGGCAGCCGACCTAGACATTTCCGGACTTGAAAGACGAAACCTGGAACTCAAAGGTAAGTCAAAACCTGTGGCGGTTCATGTGATCAAGATCCATCCCGAATCCCACTAACGCCAACGCCAGTGATTCAATATCGCATAGTTGCTTACATCTCGTCTTATTCGTGCGGATATTTCGCGTAGGCCTGTTACAAACCTTGTCGGAGGCGAATGATGAAACGACCGGTGCACTTTGAAATCCTTGCGGAAGATCCTGCAAAGCTGGCTGAATTCTATAAGGCAGTCTTTGAATGGGAGATTGCGGATTGGGGTGGGGGCGATCAATCCTACTGGCTTGCCACCACCGGCTCGGATACCGAGCCGGGCATTAACGGGGCCTTTATGGGCCGGGCACTAGATCAAGCGGTAATTAATACGCTGGAGGTTGAGTCACTCGAGGAGGCCACAAATAAAATCGAGGCGGCAGGCGGCAAAATCGTACATGGCCCGAATGAGGTCCCCGGGCAAGGAACGCATGCCTATTTCGCGGACCCCGAGGGAATCCTGTTTGGCGTGATGCAGCCGGTTAATTAGCGTGTTTCTCCAAAACGGAACATTATTGAAGGCTACCAGTAATAAAGAGATCTCCAATCTTCATCTCATCCCGAGCGCAGGCGCCAAGAGTTCGCGTTATGCTAGGATTTTGCCGGAGGTAAGATGAGCCAATCTACGCGTGAGAGACTCAAGTCAAAGCGACGCCGAGAGCGCATCCGCAATATCGTGATTGGAGGTGTCATTGCGGTTGTAGTGGTGGCGGGGCTATCGTGGCTTGCCACCCAATCTAGAGCTCGAGATAGCGGTGAGACGATCCCCATCCCGCAAGTCCAGGCGATCGATGAAATGCCGGAGATTGTGCATGTGGCAGAAGGGACCGATCCGGGACCCTACAATTCGGATCCTCCGACCTCGGGCAGGCATTACTCGACTCAGGCATTCGCGGACTTCATTGACGAAGACAACCTGGAGTCGTTCGGAGATTTTCCGGCGGGATACCTTTTGCACAGCCTGGAGCACGGCTATGTAGTCTTCTCGTACAACTGCGAAGTCCTAGAAGATACCGAGTGCGATGATTTGAAGGATGATATCCAGCAAGTCATGAGAAGCGTGGGCAACTTTAAGGTAATCGGTATTCCATGGGCCTCCATTGAGGAGCCGGTCGTCATGACTTCCTGGGGCCGTTTGCTTCGCTTTGAGGAATTTGATACTGAAATAGCCGAGCAATACGTAAGAAACTTCCGCAATCAGGCTCCGGAACCAAACGCACCTTAAAGAAAACAATCAGCTGCCTACTGCGATCGGCGTTAGGATTCAGCGCCCGCGCCTCCCAGCTTGATGACCGACTTTGAAGCAAACTAAAACCAGCCCCCACAAGGGCTGGTTTTTTATATATATATCGTGGACGCGCTAGGTCAAGCTTTTTTCAGCTTTGGTCCGAAGCGGCTTTCCATCCACAGGCGCAAGCCCAAGATTACAACGATCCAGTACCCGAAGTATCCAACGACCTCTTCCAGTGATGGATTGCCGTTGTAGCCAAAAACTGCCTTAAGCATTTGGCCCGCACTCGAATTCTCATCGAGTAGGTTATTCGTATCCCAGACATGTTCGTTGAGGGTTGGGATCAAGCCGGCCTCCTGAAATTCATGGATCCCGTGCGCAAGTAAGCCAGCTGCAAACAGCAATAACAGTATGCTGGTGATGTTGAAAAAATGCCGAACGTTCAGTTGAGCGGTCGAAGCATAGATCAGATATCCGATCAACATCGCCGCCGCGAGGCCGAGAACTGCGCCAATCAGTGTTCCCCGGCCATCGGTCGCAAACGCAGCGGCCGATAGAAAGAGCGCCGTCTCGACCCCCTCGCGGAACACGGCAATAAAGGCCACAAAGATCAGCCCCCATTTCGTTCCGGTCTCGACTGCGTCGCGAACATTCCGCTCAAGAGAGGTTTTTATGAGACGTGCCTGGGAACGCATCCAGAATATCATCCAGGTCAGCACGCCAACCGCAAGGAACATGGTGGTGCCTTCGAATATCTCCTCGGCCCGCCCTTCAAGTTCCATGCCTACTAATTGGATAATAAAAGCGAGCCCAAGGCTCGCTACTACCGCGACCAAGACCCCAACCCAGACCGACCTTCGGCCCTCCAAATAGCCAATCCTTCGCAGGTATCCGAGCACGATACCGACAATTAGTGCGGCTTCAAGGCCCTCACGTAATGCTATTAGCGCTGCTGCTGCCATTCGCTAGTCGTCTCCTTCGGCCATAAAAAAGAACTTACTAGTGAAAAATGTACCAATCAAAGGCTCAACCGTCAATTGACATTGTTCTTAAACAATTCTCGTTGGGTGTTAACTCATGGATTAACCGGGGTATCACTCTCTGAACCGCGCGACTTCCGTGTCTGGGCACTGTAGTACTCTTTAAAGTATGGTCGATCCCACCGACCGTGACCTGGTGCTTCGCACGCGGCGCGGCGAGGTGGAAGCATTCGGGGAGGTCGTAGCCCGCTATCAACAATCGGTATTCAATGTCTGCTTTCGAATGCTCGGCGAACGAATGGAAGCCGAGGATCTTGCACAGGAGACCTTCATACGTGCCTATACGCGACTGGAAACCTTTGATGCTGAGCGACCTTTCGGACCCTGGATACGTCGAGTAGCAACCAACGTTTGTCTGAATCATATACAGAAGCAGAAGCCAGAAAGTTACGAATTTGATGAGGAACGCGACCAGTCTCCCGCGGCGGCTCGGGAAGAGCCGGAGGCCGCACTCCAGAGTGTCCAAGCTGCCGAGAAAGTACACCGTGCTATCGTTGCGCTGCCGGGGAACTACCGAGCAGTGATTGAGTTGCGACATTATCAGGAAATGAGCTATTCTGAAATTGCCGAGGCGCTTGAACTTCCATTGAGCGATATAAAGAGTCACCTGTATCGGGCGCGAAAGAGGCTGGCCGAATTGCTGTCTGCCAATGAGTGAACACCCGAACAACGAAACCTTCCAGGGCTATCTAGACAATGAACTGACTCAGCCGGAACGGCGTCAGGTTGAGGCACACCTCCGCCTCTGCCCAACCTGTGAAGCCGAGCTGACTCAATTGCGCAGCCTCTTCCACTCCATTGAAAGCATTCCATCCGAGAATCTGGCTGCTGATTTGGTCCCGGGTGTCATGGCAGCCGTTCAACCGCGGGCCAATTGGCTTCCTACAATTGCGGTTGGAGAGCTCGTGGCTGCGGCCGCCCTGACTCTTGCTTTGGTTCTTTGGCTCGGGGGGTTAGAACTTCAAACTCGATTGGGCGCCGCCGTGCAGCGACTGATCGGGCAAATGGAACTCGCGGCAGCGGGCTTCTCGACGAACGTAAGTGAGTTTCTCACACAGATACCGGAATCCCCGCAACTTGAGCCTATTCAATTTGGCGAACTGATGGGGAGCTTCCTAAATTCAAGCTCGCTGTTGTGGGCAGCGGGGGCAATTGCTTTTGCGCTCCTATTGCTGGGCAATGGCCTGGTTCTACGCACGGGAAGGGATAGCAATGTCTGAGGGCATGGCTCTGATCTTGGTTCCATTGGCGTCACTGACCCTGGTCGCGCTGTTTGTGGCAATGGGAGCTCTTTTTCCAAAGCAAATTTCCGATGTGAAGTCAAGAAGTTCTAGCATGCCCGGCCGATCGTTTCTACTGGGGCTCATCAACGTCATTTTTATCTCCGTGCTCGTGGCTGCCTTGAGCGGCGGCGGTGACTTTCCGCAGCTGCTCGGACTGATCCTTTTTTCGGTACTCGTGATTGGTTTGGCCTTCGGTCTGGCAGGCATGGCGCCTCTGATTGGCGAACGCCTCTTACCCAAATCTAGCGCCGTTCGACAGGCAGGCTGGGGGGCAGCCATCATGGTAGTTGCCAGCCTCACCCCGTTCCTCGGCTGGTTCTTACTCTTTCCCTACCTCTCTTTTCGTGGGTTAGGTGCTTTCATCCTCAGCTTGTTTTCCGGAGCTTCCAGCACACCCTGAAATAGCAGCCCACATCACTCGGTCGCGCCCGCAGCTTTGGCGCGGGCCGCAACATTCCGGACCCTTCCTATGTAATACGCATTAAAGGATGAGGAATGTGAATCGCGCATTCCTCAAAAGGAGTTCGATCATGGCCGATGTCTATGCTGTTTTTGGAACGCTGCTTGCGCTGGGGATCATCTTCCCCGGCATGCTGTTTGCCTGGTCGCTGATCTTTCCCGGAACCGTGGGAAGGGCCAGCTCACGCATCGAGCACACTCCCTGGCGCAGTTTGGGACTTGGGTTGGCTCTTGCCGTCCCCATTGGGCTAACCGTGGCCGCTCTTCTATCGATAGCCGCGGGTCCGGCCAACTTTCTTGGTGGGGCTTTGCTGGTTGGCTCGCTCGCACTTGCCAGTTTGGGAGCCAGCGGTATGGCGGGAATGATGGGCCGACGATTGCGTCCACGATCCAGGGAAAACGCTTCAGAAGCCGCAAGTTTCCTGCGAGGAGCAATTGCGTTGGAATTAGCTGCCGCTTTTCCTGTAATCGGCTGGTTTCTGGCGATTCCGCTCATAACGCTTTGCTCCCTTGGGGCGGCGGCCTTTGCGGTGCTGGGTTGGATGCCGCAGTCCATGGCTGCACCGGAACTGCATGACCAACCTGCTCTCGGCCAAGCATGACCATCGAACGACGCGAGTTTCTTCGTCTGGCCAGTCTGGTCGCAGGAGGGGCTGCCCTTTCTGCATGCTCACCGCTTTACAAGCAAATTTCGGGAATTCCTAGACCCTTCGACGGGTGGGTCTCGATCCCAGCATCTGATTTTCGCGTGCTTAGTCGCCTCACCTATGGGCCCAACATCGAGGATCGAGAACAAATCACACGACGAGGTTGGAAGGCGTGGCTCGAGAATCAACTCGCGGCTGAGCATATTGAAGATGAGGGGGTCCTGTGGCGTTTGCGACCGTACGACTCTCTGTCGCTGGAAGCGGACGCGCTTGCACAGTGGGAAGAAGACGTCGTGTCGCTGGACTTACAACGAGGGGCGCTGCTTCGGAGAGTCTACAGTCGAAGACAACTGTACGAGCGCATGGTCGAATTTTGGACCGACCACTTCAATATATCGATCATGAAAGGTGATTGCTGGTTCCTCAAAGGAGTCGATGATCGCCAGGTCATACGGCAGCATGCGTTGGGAGATTTCCGCGATTTGCTATGGGGATCGGCTCACTCGCCAGCCATGTTGGTCTACCTGGATAACCAGGCCAATGAGGGCCAGGCTCCCAACGAAAACTACGCCCGTGAATTGATGGAACTGCATACTCTCGGAGTAGAGGGGGGCTACACGCAAACCGACGTGATGGAGCTGGCACGCTGTTTTACCGGCTGGACAGTAAAGGATCACTTCTGGAAGGGCGAATTTATTTTTAACCCAGATTTCCACGACCAGGGTGCGAAAGTGGTTCTGGGCCAGCGAATTGAGCCGGCCGGTCAACGCGAGGCCGAGCTCATTTTAGAAAAGCTGGCGCTGCATCCCTCCACCGCTCGCCATATCTCCCGAAAATTAGTGCGCAAATTCATAACTGAAGAGGGTTGGCCTGAACTGGTTGAGAGCGCCGCTCAGATATTTCTGCGTACGCAGGGGTCAATCCGTTCGACGGTAGGACATATCCTTGAGCGCGGTCTTGAAGATCCCGGCACCAAAATCAAGCGACCCACGGATTTCACCGCGGGAGCAATTCGATCTCTTGGAGCAGATACCGATGGTGGCCAGCCGCTCCAAACCTTCTTAGCTCAAATGGGCCAACCAGCATTTCAGTGGCCGACACCGGACGGGCCGCCAGACATTTCAACCTACTGGACCAGCAATCTGATGCCACGCTGGCGATACGCAGTGGCATTTTCCCAAAATCAGATTGACGGGACCGAGCTGCAGGAGAATGTGTTTGCCGGCTCGCGTTCGGCGCCGGACGACTTCGACACCATTTCAGAACTACTGCTCGGCAATCCACTTCAACCTGAGATCCGGGACCAGCTCATCGAAGCGTTTGCGGACGGAGGCGCCACCGAGCGGCGGACGATGATGGAACTTGCCATCGCAGGCATTCTGGCGTCCCCAACTTATCAATGGATGTGAGGTGAATCGATGCCCAAGGTAGCTGAACGAGCGGATTTCATGCATGCCCTTCAATCTTCGTGCTGTGACCCTGCGGCCGCGAGCTACGTACGATCGACCTGGCCAGCCTGGATGCCAAGAATGGCCTTCACCGAATCACTGAGTGGGGATGTCCTGGTGGTGATCTTCCTCCGTGGGGCGGCCGACGCACTGAATATCATCGTCCCCCATGGTGAGCAAGCCTATTATGCGACTCGACCCACACTTGCGGTGGCCAGGCCAGATGATGCAAAGGCGCCGCCGCTGGAGCGAGCGCTCGATCTGGATGGTTTCTTTGGCCTGCATCCACTTCTAGCCCCACTGATGCCAATTTGGGAGCAGGGACATCTCGCTCCGATCCACGCCTGCGGAGCGCCGGATGAATCGCGCAGCCATTTCAAAGCGATGGAATTAATGGAGCGAGGTGTCGAGGACACCCACGGACCTGCCTCAGGCTGGATCAATCGCCACCTCACGACTCTCAACACGGGGAACGGCTCGCCGCTCCGAGCGGTGGGCCTGGGAGAGGCAGCGCAGCGCAGCCTTCAGGGCGCGGTTCCGGTGAGCGCACTGCGCTCAATCTCGGATTTTCATCTTGCCGGGGATCGCAAGGTCGAGAGCTTGATGCAGGCCGGCCTGTCCGCGCTTTACGCGGCGGACGATCCACTCGGGGTGCTAGGCCAGGAGACATTGAGAATCCTTCGAACCCTGGAAACCCTCAGCCCAGATACCTATCAACCCCAAAATTCCACGATATATCCAGAAGGCGAGTTCGGCACTGGCCTGCGCCAGATCGCCATGTTGGTGAAGGCTCAAGTTGGGCTCGAGGTGGCCGCGATCGATCTCGGCGGATGGGACACACACTTCGCGCAAGGAACTAATCAGGGCCTTATGCCGAACTTACTCGCTGAGTTGGGGGCGGGATTAGCTGCGCTTCACGAGGATCTGACCGACTATCACTCCAAGCTCAGTGTCGTCGTGATGACGGAATTCGGACGCCGGGTCAAGGAAAATGCCAGCCTCGGCACGGATCATGGCCACGGAGGATTCATGCTGCTGATGGGTGGGAATGTGGTGGGGAACACGGTCCATGGCGCATGGCCGGGACTGGAGCGGGATCAGCTCTTCGGGCCGGGCGACCTCGCCGTAACCACTGACTATCGCGACGTTCTCTCGGAAGTCTGCAAAACGCGGCTAAACAATACGTCTATCTCTCAAATCTTTCCGAATTTTGTGCCCAGCAAGTTCGGTTTCGTGGGGGAGGGGTAGGCCGTCGAACTCAATTTGGCTCGTCCCCCGGTTCCCAATTCAAAAACGCCTCTAACACGCGGAGATTGACCTCAAAATCCGTATCTCGGTGATTGGTGAGCTCGACATCGAGAGCGGGTATTCCCACTTCGGCGGCCCAATCTGCAAACTGTCCAGTGTACAAACAGCCTGCGTTAATAGGGGGATAAGGGTATGGAGCAACCTCGGCCACTGAGTCAGCCAGGTCGACAGAACCAGCCAAAGGAGGCTGACCACCAGGAAAGATTCCGAGAGCTGCACTGTGGTAACTAATAATCGCATCGATGTCGTTAGCAAGAATGAAGTCCATCAAGGCTGCCACCTCCGGCTCCGATGCGGGAGCCGTCCCTCCATGAATGGGCAAGTAGCTCCAGCAGCCAGCCTTCGGCCAGTCTTCCTGCCAGAGCGAGGGCCAATTTCTATTTAAGTCGGCGCCATTCTCATTTGCTCGGCCCGCGTAGGACGAAGAGCGAGCTTCCCCGTCTGGGTTTAGGACGGGAAGCAAGTAGAGGCTGACATTGGGCGGAATGGTCTCAGGATGGACGGTCAGGTGACTCATCAGCTGGTGGGCCAGCGCGATCGTGTTCCACTCATAGCCTCCGTGGATACCGGCAATAATCAGGCGCCTGGAAGGCCCGTTTCCATACCGATACATGGTCAATGGTCGCCCTGCTACTGTGTAGCCAATAATGTCGAGCCCGCTCTCGAGCGGGGGCGCGGTCGGTTCAGGCTGAGGAGTCAACGAAGGCGCTGCGGTTGGGGATGGTTCCGCAGTAGCTGTATGCTGCGGAGGGGGAGCAGTTGCGATAGGTGTAGCAGGCTCCGAAGCCACAGGAGCAGGAGTTTGAGAACAAGAGGCAACGAGCAAGGAAAACCCGCAAGCCGCGGTTAGGAAGGGTCTGATCTTCATGAAAGGGTTCGCTCGAGCGCGGGAGTATATCGCGGTGGCTCAGCCTCCGCAGGATGTCGGCGCAAACCTAAGAATGAGGGCCGAGCACAGGCGCGTATTGGGGGAGGCCAGAAATGCAAGTACGGCGTGGAGGGCTGGAACTGCCGGGCGGTAGTCAAATGTGCGCGCATTTTGCTAAAATGACTTCCGTCCAATGTCGCTCAAACCCGGTGAGACTCTTTTCGATCGCTATCAAATTGAATCCATCCTTGGCCAAGGGGGAATGGGCGCGGTATATCAAGCCAGGGACAGGAACCTGAATGTAGAAGTAGCCGTCAAAGAAAACCTCTTCACCACCAAGGAATTCGCAAGACAATTCGAACGGGAAGCCAGGATCCTTGCCAGCCTGAGGCACCCGAACCTGCCGCGGGTCACGGATCATTTCGTGATTCCCGGCCAGGGGCAATACCTCGTCATGGACTTTATCGAAGGCCATGATCTCCGGGAGCGCATCGAGAGCAAAGGTGTCATAGCAGAAGGAGAGGCAGTTCCTTGGTTCCTGGAGACGTGCGACGCCCTGGCTTATTTACATGGTCGCAAACCGTATGCCATTCTGCATCGTGACATTAAGCCAGGAAACATTAAAGTAACGCCGGACAATCGCGCCCTCCTGGTCGACTTTGGGCTTGCTAAGGTAGTCGACGATTCAGGGACAACCACGATCGGCGCAAAGGCTATGACCCCCGGCTTCTCGCCTCCTGAGCAATATGGCACCGGAGGCACCGATGCCCGGACCGACGTCTACGCGCTCGGCGCTACGATGTATGCCTGTCTCACCGCCGAGATCCCGGAGGACTCGTTGGAGCGCGCAATGGGCCGCGAGGAGCTCACACCGCTGCGTAAACGAAATCCGCGCATTACCCAAGCGCTTGCTCGGGCTATTGAAAAAGCGCTCGCGATTCGACCGGAGGAGCGCTATCAGTCCATGGTCGAATTTGCCTCCGCCCTGGGTGCGGCCGCGCGGGCCAGTGGTTCCTCGTTGGTGCGTGACTTCCCTTATCTTGAACGCACGGTCCGCACACCGATTACAGCGGGCTTTGCCGACATGCCGACCCGTCTCCCAATGGAAGAAAAGGGAGAAACGCGCTGGCCAAGATATGTGATTCCGATCCTCGCAGTTTCCCTGATTGTCGTGGGCGCGGTCTTTGCACTCCCGAACCTACTAGGTGGGATCGGCGGTGGGTCTGCAAACGACTCATCTGCGACCCCGGCTTTGACCGAAACAGCCGGCTCAACCGAGGTTGCGGTGGTGCTGCCTCCCGCTACTCCAACTCTGGTCCTTCCGTCTGCAACGCCCCAGCCAACCGTGGATCCCGCGTTGACGCTTACGGCTTTGCCGACGCCAATTGGCGGAGGTATCGGCCAGATTGCATTTGCCTCTGATCGGGAAGGGCCACCGCAGATTTATCTCGTCAATGTAGATGGCACCGGCCTGGTGGCGCTAACTAATCTGCCCGATGGCGCCTGCCAGCCGTTCTGGGCCCCCGATGGCAAGGCACTGGTGTTCACTTCGCCCTGCGAAGGAAGCCAGGAAACTTATCCCGGAGCTGGATTGTGGATCCTTGACATGGAAGACCTTCAGCCGCAGCCGCTGCAGACCACTCCCGGCGGAGATTACGATCCCTCCTGGTCCCCGGAGGGGATGCGCATCGCCTTCTC
>CAYZXF010000296.1:0-2374 GCA_964482355.1 uncultured Anaerolineaceae bacterium
TCGATGCCAAAGGGGTGATCGAGATGATCGAGGCCCGCGGCCCGGCCGACGAAGCGCGTGAGGCGATGCGCTGGGTCAAGGCGCGTGTGATTCGCGACCGGCTTGCGCTCGAGGACTGCGTAGTGATCGCGCCGGAGTCGACCCGGTATGGACCGCTGCTTCGCCGAGCCGCCGCAGAATTCGGGTTGCGCCTTCGGTTTACTCACGGCAAGCCATTGAGCCAGGCTCCCTCGATCTCAGCTTTGATGGACCTGCTCGAGCTGAGCCGATCAAATTGGCCACGACGGCTCACGCTGCAAATCGTGCGGTCTCCTTATTTCGATTTGACGGAGTTGGGATTGATGCCCGGTGACGCGCTCAAGCTGGACGCAGCCAGCCACGCGGGGCAGGTGCTCGAGGGATTGGACCAGTGGGAGCAGGCGCTCACCCAGCTGATGCGTGCAGAGGTAACTGAGAGCGTAAAGGACGGTTCATCCGTATTTTCCATCCCGAAAGGCGAAACCGCAGAGCGGTTGCTGCAGGTGATGCAAGCGCTTGCGAAGCGGTTGACGCCGGCCGCTAGCAAGCCAACCTCCAAGTGGGTCGAGTGGTTGGAGAATTTGCTCGACGAGCTGAAGTTTCCCGATCGCACGAGCGACGAGCGCGATCATCCCGCTTTCCTACGGTTGCGGGAGACAATGCGTGCACTGGTGCTTGGCGAGATTGTGGCCGGCGACCTGGAACTGAGCTATGGGGAGTTCCTCGACGAATTGCGCACCGCTGTTGATGCTGCCACATTTCGCGAAGGCCGGCCTCTCTATGAGCCAGCGATCAACGTACTGCGTCCGCTCGAGGCGCGCGGCGGCCGCTATCAGGCCGTGATCGTGATGGGTTTATCCGAGGGGCTGGTTCCCGTAGTCGAGCGTGAGGATCCCTTTCTGAATGAGACGACACGCGAGCAATTAGGGCTTGAGTCGCGCCTCGGCCGCGAACAGGGTGGACTGTTCTATCACGCGATTACTCGTGCCGACTCAAAATTGCTGATGACGCGGCCTTATCTTGCCGACGATGGAGGAGCCTGGGAACCGTCGCCATTTTGGCGAGCCGTCGACGACTTGCTAGTCGACCCGCCAAGACCAATTAGTCCAGAGGCGCCACGCCCACTGCAGGAAGCAGGTTCCCCTCAGGAGCTGATCTTTTGGGGCGTGCGGCGCGGTGGGATGCCGGCTTCGCTACTCGAATCCCATTTCGAGCGCTGGGAGCAGCTCCAATATGGCAAGAACATACTGCTAGCCCGCGGTGCTCCGGAAGCATCCGGACCCTTCGAAGGGGACTTGGCCGCTCAGCAAGCAGAGCTCGCAACGACCTTTGGATCCGATCACCTGTGGAGTCCCAGCCGATTGGAAACGTACGGCACCTGCCCGCATATGTTCTACACCTCCTACCTGCTTGGGCTGGAGGTCCGCGAGCCGCCAACTGCCGGCCTGGATGCGGCTCAGCTTGGCTTGATCCTGCACGAGGTAT
This sequence comes from uncultured Anaerolineaceae bacterium, assembly GCA_964482355.1. Lineage (GTDB taxonomy): Bacteria > Chloroflexota > Anaerolineae > Anaerolineales > E44-bin32 > JADFRG01. Next base: position 1,504 of record CAYZXF010000296.1, read on the forward strand.
TGGAAGAGGCATACGGCAGGGCGGACGATCCTGCCGATATTGAGTCGGTGCTCGAAGCGCTGGATCGAGTGGTGGGTCCGATCATGGATCGCGCACCTGAGCGCTACGGGTTCAGGCCGACTGCCCTCTGGGAGATCGAGCGAAGTCAGTACGTGGATGCGTTAGTGGAAACGATTCGAGCCCTGTCCGAGGAGGGAGAAGGATGGACCCCGGCCGAATTTGAATCGAGGTTTGGATTTGAGCCTAACGGTCCGCTCGAGTTGGAGGTCGACGGCAAATCGGTTCAAATTCGAGGCATGATCGATCGGTTGGATAGGAATGAAGATGGCCGGCTGCGCGTGATCGACTACAAGACTGGAAGCGGGCGGCTCAGTGTCAAAGAGCTCGACGAGGGCCGGCGGATCCAGCTTCCGCTGTATGCGCTGGCGGCTCAGGATGCGCTCGGCCTGGGGCAGATCGTAGAGGGCTTCTACTGGGCCATATTGGCCGCCAAACGCAGTTCGCTTCGCTTGAGCAACTATCGCGCGCCGGAAGACGAGCACGCGGTTGGCCCGGAAGCGGCCTATGACACCGCCCGCCGTCACGTGAGCCGTATCGTTGATGGAGTAGGCTCCGGTCATTTTGAGCCTGTTCCTCCGCCAGGGGGGTGCCCGAGCTACTGCCCGGCCGCTGCCTGGTGTTGGCGCTATCAGCCGCAGCCTGGGGGCAGGTGAGCATGACCGATCCGCTGGCCCAATTCGAGCTCACAGACGATCAGCTTGAGGCTGCGACTGAGACCGAGCGCGATGTGCTAATGACGGCCGGGGCAGGTACCGGCAAAACCCGTACGCTAGTCGCGCGCTATGTTCATTTGCTGTCAAGCGGGTTGACC
>CAYZXF010000297.1:0-11084 GCA_964482355.1 uncultured Anaerolineaceae bacterium
AGGTGCCGAGAGCCAGATTTGAACTGGCGACACCTTGATTTTCAGTCAAGTGCTCTACCAACTGAGCTATCTCGGCGCGCACCGGATTGTAATACGACTCCGGACCAACGGCATATTTCCCCTTTCATAAAATACTGGCAAAGTTTAGGTAGAAAGCCGTCCGACAGGCAGCTATCAGGGATAGGGTGCTTGAGGATCGGACAGTATCAAGCTCAGAGTGATTTTGGGTTGACCGGCGGAGTACGCATGAATTGTGACCCCACTACCCTGCTCTGTGAAGTGTCGATAGGACAGATCGTCTTAGTGATCTTCCTTGCCGCCACCGGTATCTCAGTCTCCCTTTTTGGGCTGGCTGAGGATGTACAGCAGTGGTGGAAGGAACGCACAGAAGCAGACAACTAGTAATTGCCTCTCATCGGCAAAGTTAGCTAATGGCTGCCTGCGGGCGCGGGCCACGCGCTCGCGAAAAAACCCTGTCAGAAACTTAATAAATTAAAACGGGATACGTGACAGCGGGCTTCTGCGGTGCGGCCTGACGAAAGAGAAAGCCCCCTTATGGGGGCTTTCTTGATTAGAAGCCATTGATAAGAAAAAGCGGAACCGGCGCCGCTGCCGGGGGGTCTGGAGGGGGTCAACACCAGACTTTTTTTGCCCTAGCTGTGGTCAACCCTAGCAAATCGTGCACCGGTCCGCGCAGTCATCCTAGCAGTAGCTTGTGAAATCTGACTCTACACAAGGCTTACAAAGAGAGTGCGAAATACGGTCCCTCAGTACTGTGCACGGTACTGTGCACAAAGCCAACAATAATTCAGGTTTGGTTGATCGCCGGAAGCGATTTGATCGGTGCCGGAGCCCGACGGATCGGTAGGATTATCTACCCGCGCTCGACACTCAGATCCTGAATTTCAAGCGAATACTCCTGATCTGTCGGAAGCAGCCCGAATCGGATCCCCTTTGCTTCAGAAAGCACCGCGTATTGATTGTCAATCCAGACAACAAAGCCTAACGGCCCGTGTGGAACGATGCTCGTTTCGGCCACGATTTCGCCATCCACTCGAAAAGTGACACCCTCCGGCTGCCATGACAATGCGTACTCGTGCCACTCATCCAGCGGCGTATCCAGCAGGATTTCGGCCGCTGCGGCCTGTTTGCGCACCATTGGCACAATCCACCTGCGTACTAATGGAAGACTGGCTAATAGAAAGGCGGCCGCGGCGCCCGGGACGAGCAATGCGGCGGGATATCGGACGCTGCGCAAGGTGGACGCCTTCCACCCGCTTCCGAAGCCTCCATCAACAAAGCTAAAGTCATTGGGCTTCGATCCATAGAAAAACCACAAAGCCTGTGGAGCTGCCGGGAATCGACGGACGCTTCCCGCACCGCTGAGGGAGATTCCAAATGGATCGTTCCAGAAGCCAAAGCCGAGTGTGCCAGGGGGAGAAGGGTGGGAGGCACGCGCGCGCATCTGTAGAGTGGTGGGCGCGGACCACGCGAAATCCGTGCGCGAACGCCCTCCATAGTCATCTAACTGGGCGTCGACATAGCCGCTGGAGGTGGGAGGGATCGAGAGCACAAACCCTCCAGCATTGTCGAATTCCGACCGGCCGCCTCCAAGCAGATGTGGGCGAAGCGTCTTGAGATCCATATCGGTGATTATAGGGTCTGGCTGGAGGCTCAAACAGGAGACTTCTGCTCCTGGGAACCATGGCCTCCCAATTTTGGCTGAAGGGGGCGTTCGGGTATAATCGCCCGAATTCGCAGAAAGAGCCGATGGACTTAGCCTGGTACGGCCTATCTTGTTTCAGAATGAAAGAACGCGGATTAGCCACAGTCGTCACCGACCCATACGATCCAAGCCTTGGATTGCCCAAGCTCAAACTGAAGGCGGATCTGGTCACGGTAAGTCATGACGCAGCTGGTCATAATTACCTGAAGGGAGTAAAGGGGCAGCGGCTGCAAATTAATGGCCCTGGTGAATACGAAGTAGGGGGAGTGTTCATCACGGGAATCCCGATGGCCGCAATGACCAATGGCGCAAAGACCGAAGGGAAGAACGGCACCGCGCGAAATACTCTCTATGTCTTTGATTTCGACGGGCTGACGGTGGCTCATTTAGGCGACCTGGCCTATGTTCCCTCCCAATCCCAGATTGAAAATTTAGGCCCCGTAGATCTTGCTTTGGTGCCCGTGGGAGGTGGAAGCGCGCTCTCGCCTGCGGAAGCTGCGGAAGTGATCACCCTGATCGAGCCCTCGCTGGTTGTTCCAATGCATTACAAAACCGGCAAAGAAAAGGTGAAACTTGGCCAACTTGCGCGTTTCCTGTCGGAGATGGGGGTCGGCAAGCAAGAACCGCTTGAGACCCTGAAAGTTACTAAAGGTGGACTGTCTGATCAGACCCAGGTCGTTGTCCTGCAGTCTGTGGCCTAGAAGCTGTGGAAATCGAAGGAAATTCGCACAACGTAAAGGTGATCATGACCTGGGACATTCTTCCGGGAAAAGAGCAGGAGTATTTTGAGTTCGTCGTGCGAGATTTCGTGCCGGGGATGCAGCGCATCGGAATTCAACCCACCGAGGCCTGGTTTACTCAATACGGTGATCAGCCCCAAATCCTAACCGGCGGGATCGCAGAGAATCTGGTTGACATGCAAAGCGCGCTCGAGAGCGATGATTGGCTGCAGTTGCGCGAGCAGTTGGCCGAATACGTGACCAATTTCAGTATGAAAGTGGTCAAGGCCAGCGGCGGATTTCAAATGTAGGCGGGCCAGTCGGTTTGACATTGTTAAAGTAAAAGGGCGCCTCTTGGGGCGCCCTTAGGGTTTTTGGGACTAGCTCATTCCTTGGAATCTGAGCTCTTTTTCTCCGATTTCTCGGAGCTTTTTGTCGTCTCTGCCTTAGGCTCGGATTTCTCTTTCGACTCTGATTTCTCCTCTTTTTTGCCGTTGCCATTCGCCCTTGAAGCCGAGCGGTTATCAGTAGCGTAAAAGCCCGGGCCTTTGAAGAGAATTCCCACCGGAGAAAATAGCTTTCGCAGCTCATTTTCTCCGCATTCGGGGCATTTCTTGAGTTGAGGATCGTCGAATCCCTGACGGCGTTCGATTTGAACCCCACAATTATCACAACGATAGGCATATAGTGGCATAAGGCTTGTACTTTCTTTTCGTGAATCGTCAGAAAACCGCCCAATTATAAGGCTGCGTGCACCTGGCCGACAAGCGTTCTATTCGTCCGAGATGCAGCGACCAGGTTACTCTAGCATAGACGGTGTATGAGCGGTGTTAGCAATCTATCAGAACTCTCAGACACACACAATAGAGTAATATTTAATGCAACGGTTAGTTGGCCGGGCGATCGCATTCTCCCTTCGGGGGGACTGAGGAAAGTCCGCGCTCCACATAGCAGGGTGCCGGGTAACTCCCGGGCGAGGCAACTCGCGGATAGGGCCACAGAAAATGACCGCCAGCCGCACCACTGGTTCGGTTGGTAAGGGTGAAACGGCGGTGTAAGAGACCACCGGGATCGGCAGCAATGCCGATCGCCAGGCAACCCTCACCTGGAGCAAGGCCGAGCAGACGCGAAGCTCCGTATCCGAAAGGATGCCGTGGGCGGGAGGCGGCTCGCTTCCCTCGAGCGTCGGGTAGGTCGCATGAGCGGCGCGGAGACGTGTCGCCTAGATAGATGATCGCCTAAGCCCGGGGAGGAATGCCGGGTCTTGCTTGTGGTGAAAGCCTCCGGCAATGGCCTCGCTGTAAACTCGGGTGGGACAGAACGCGGCTTACAGGCCGACTGCCGTTCATCATCGGAGCCCCCTGAAGTGGGGGCTCCGGCCGTCTAAAGTGCTGGATCTTTCCCCCGCACAACCTTAAAATTTTCACGCAACTTCCCCCGCAAACCCCCATATAGCATGCAAACCACCCATATGCAGGGGGACCCGGTTCCCCCCACCCACGAGTTAGGACTTTAGTACTCACACTGAACTTGGCTTGCTTATTGCAAGAGTGGGGAGAAGTGGTGTAGTATGTGGGAGCTTGTGGGGAACTGTGGGGGTACGTGGGGCGCCGGTCTATCCGGCGTCTCCGCATTAAGCCCACTTCCGAACGTATGTTCTTAGGCCAATATAAGTATACCACCGACGCAAAAGGTCGGCTAACAATCCCTGTTCGCTTCCGCGCCGCACTGGCGTCGGGAGCATTTGTCACGCAGGGTTTTGAGCGCAACTTGATGGTTTACACCTCGGATTCCTACGATCGGCTGGCAAAGAAGGCTGCTGCCCTCTCCGCAACCGATCCAGGAGCGCGTGAGGTAAAGCGCGTTCTCTTTGGGCGAGCGGCGGAAGTCTCCCTCGATTCTTCGGGCCGAATTCTGCTGCCAGATTTCTTGCTGGAATACGCCGAGATTGACGGCGAGGCATTTATTGTCGGAGTCGGCGAGTCGTTCGAAGTCTGGGGAGCAGATGGCTGGGCGAAAAAGGAAGAATCCATTGGGAATTCTGAGGAAAACGCGCAGCGATTTGCTGATTACGATTTATCCACGGGGTGAGGCGTATCCATTTCCTTCGGATCGGAATCTCACACCCCCGTTCTTTACCAAGAGGTGCTTACTTCTCTGCTGCCGATCGAGGATCGGCTTCCTCCGCCTTCGAACGTGACAGGAAGGGTTGGAAGCCGGATCATCGACGGCACTGTCGGTGCCGGGGGACATGCAATGGGGGTCCTCGAACACACCGCGCCAGAAGGCGAACTGCTGGGCCTGGACCGGGATACGGTCGCACTGCCGCTGGCCCAGCAGCGCCTGGTGCGGTTCGGGTCACGCGTACATCTGGTGCAAGGGTCGTTCCGGAACATCAAGACTCACGCTGCGGCTTTGGAATGGGAAGAAGTCGACGGCATCTTGCTCGACCTGGGGGTTTCCTCCATGCAGCTTTCCGCTCCTGAGCGCGGCTTTTCGTTCAAAGCCGATGGTCCGCTGGATATGAGATTCGACTCGGATCAAGAGCTCATGGCCGTAGACCTGGTGAATGATTTGCCGGAAACCGACCTAGCGGACCTGATCTATGAGTACGGGGAAGAGCGGAAATCAAGGCGGGTCGCCAGGGCGATCGTCCGGTCCCGCCCAATCAACGATACCGGCACGCTTGCAGATGTGGTTGCCGGCGCCGTCCGCAGCCGATCTCGCCGTATTCATCCTGCAACTCGAACCTTTCAAGCCTTACGGATTGCGGTCAATGACGAACTGGCTGCACTTGAAGAAGCCCTACCGCAGTGCCTCGATCTTTTGAGGCCCGGCGGCAGGCTTGCGGTCATCGCCTTTCACTCGTTGGAGGACCGCATCGTCAAGCGGTTCATGCGAAACGAAGCGAAGGACCGTGTAGGTGAGGCCCTCGAAGGCTCGGCAAGAGTGCGATTGATCAACCGAAAGCCGATTCGAGCGAGCCAGGAAGAAGTGAAGAACAATCCGCGGGCGAGAAGTGCGCGGCTGCGCGCAGCGGAGCGAATCTAGTGGGCGGCGAAGGGCATCCTGAAGTTAGAAACGGATGAAAAATCCCTTTTGCTGCGCCGTAGTGGCATGAAGCTTGCAGACTATTTCGAGAGAACATATGCCTCAAGCATTTAAGCAGGCCCCATGGCGGCACCAGGTCCTCAGCACCAGTCGGACGGCTCTCTGGATCGTGGGATTCGTCGTTTTAGGCGGCTTTTACCTGGCAGTCAATTCCAAAGTAGCCGGCGCGGGCAGGGAGCTATTGGTGTTGGAACGGCGGCATGAATTGCTTGTTCGCACCAACGGCGAACTGAACGCAACCTATGCGGCGCTGATTTCTCCGGAGTTCATGATGGAGAGGGCCTCCTATCTAGGCTTTCGGCCGGCGCTCCCAAATGAAATTCAATATCTTCCGGTGGAAGGCTTTGAGGGCTCCGCAGCATTTGAGGCTCCGCGCCCCCTGACGTCGGATGAAGAGCGCCAGGGCATGCTATCTCCAAGCTACACCGAAACCCTGGGCGAATGGATTTCACGCTTTGCGATCGGCGGCGGTCAGTGAGGCTGTGGAAATCGAAGCTCGCGAAGAACGGGCAGTCCCGCCCAGACAGCGAGACGGCTCCCACGGAAGAACCGCTCAGGAAGCGAGCGGCCCGACCCACAGGCCCATTAGTCGCCACCAACAAGATCGGTACGACTTCATTTCGCGGCGTAGATCCGCCGAGTCACACCTCTAGCGGCACGACCAATCCGGTTTCAAGGAGCCGCATCCGAGTCGTCACCCTTGGAATGGGGCTCATGACGGTTGGATTGCTCATCCAACTAATTCGAGTGCAATTCGGTCCTTATGCGCCGGTATTTGCCGCGCGCGGGGACGTCGGATCCAGTCGGCTGGAACGCGTCGTTCCAGCCAGGGGACTGATCTACGACCGAGATGGCCGCCTTCTTGCCGCAAACGCTATCTCCTACGTACTAGAAGTCGAAACTCGCCAGCTCACGACTGCCAGCCGCGAGGCAATTCCGGAAGTCCTGTCCAAGGTGCTGTTGCTGCCGCTTGGCGATCTGCATGACCAGCTCAACCGGGATTGGGTCGCTCAGAATCAGTTTCGTATTCGCCTTACTCGCTCAGACCAGGCCGGCGAACCCTTGCCCATCAACGTGGATAAATATGTGGCGGCGGTGCTCAATGAGTTTCTGGCCGACCCGTACGCCCCGGATCTAAGCGGACTGTCGCTGGTTCCGAATCCCAAACGCGTCTACCCCAACGGCGAGCTGGCAGGGCACGTGCTGGGCTTTGTAAACCAGGAAAACGAGGGCTATTTTGGCGTGGAGGGTTACTACGACGAGTGGCTCTCTGGAAAGCCAATCACGATCTCGCGCCCCATGATTCCCCCCGAAGCGCGCGCTCAACCGAATCCGCCTGCCGGCGTCAACCTGGTCCTTACGCTGGATATGGATATTCAGCAGATGGTCGAGTACGAGCTTTATTCCGCCATCAAGAGCTCCGGCTCGGAAAGCGGCGAGATCATCGTTATGGACCCTCGGAATGGCGAGATCCTGGCTCTGGCCGCCTATCCAAGCCTGAACCCGAATGAATATGAGCCCTGGCTGGTCACGGAAGACGGACGGGAACCAGTCATCACTCCGGCTGTTGGAGCCATGTTTGAGCCCGGTTCCACGTTTAAGGTAATTACGATGGCCTCCGCCCTGGATGCGGGAGTTGTAGAACCCGATTCGGTATTCCTGGATACGGGCGAAATTGAAGTCGGGGGAAACCTCATCCGCAATTGGGACGGTGAGGCCTGGGGCCCGCAGACCATGCTGGGCTGTATGGAGCATTCGCTCAATGTCTGCTTGGCCTGGGTGGCCTCGGAGAAGCTGGGAGCTTCAACGCTTTATAGCTATCTAAACGCATTTGGCATTGGTCACCTGACGGGAACCGACCTCTCAGGAGAAATCGCCGGCCAATTACGAACCCCCCGTCACCCGGATTGGACCGAGTCGGATCTGGGAACAAACTCCTTTGGGCAAGGGGTCTCAATGACGCCGGTGCAGCTGATGACCGCGGTTGCGGCGGTGGCTAACGACGGGGTCATGGTACAGCCGCACATCGTTCGCCAAATCGTCGGTCCTAGCGGCGCCTATTCGCCGAAGACAATCGTGCTCGGCCGTCCTGTCACTCCAGAGACAGCCCATACCATGAGCGAGATGCTCGCCACCTCGCTTGAAGGCGAAACCGCCTATGCAAGCCTGGCCGGCTATCGTCTGGCAGGCAAAACCGGAACCGCCCAGATCCCCGGTGAGTTCGGCTACGACCCAAGGTGGACCATCGCCTCATTCATCGGATGGGGGCCCGTCGACGACCCACAGTTTTTAGTGCTTGTCCGGCTGGACAAGCCCGAAACATCGCCCTGGGGCTCGGTTGTCGCGGCACCCGTCTTTCAAAAGGTGGTTCGGCGCCTGGTGGTGTTCCTCGAAATCCCCCCGGACGCGGTCACAGGATGAATCCCGCTCAGACGATGGATCGGACGGAGGGGGAGTTCACCCCAAAGGTGGATCGAGGCACGCTAACGATCGCCGCCATCATCGAGGCCATTACCGGAGCGCGCCCCGATGGATATCAGGATGTGATCTCGGATGCAATGATTGATTCGCGGCTCGCCAGTCCCGGTTCGTTGTTCGTCGCCATTAAAGGCGATAGCACGGATGGTCACGATCACCTGGCCGAGGCCTTTGAGCTCGGCTCAATGCTGGCATTGATCGATCGTGATGTCGATCCCGAATTCCGAGTGGTCGATCTGACCCAAAAGGCCGATGTCGAAGCCGTTGAATTACCGCTCTGTTTACGAGTCAAAAACACTGTGGAAGCGCTGCAGGCGGTAGCGAAATTCTGGCGGGAGCAGCTCGACCTGCGCGTGATTGGTATCACGGGTAGCGTCGGAAAATCCACCACCAAAGAGCTGGTCGCTGAAGTGCTCCAGCAGCGCTACCGCACGCACAAGAACGAAGGAAACCTCAACAACGAAATCGGGCTTCCGCTTAGCCTGCTGAAAATCACTTCGGAAGACGAGCGCGCAGTTCTCGAGATGGGTTTCTACGTGCCCGGCGAGATCGCCCTGCTCGGCCATATTGCAAAGCCGCAGGTGGGCGTGGTCACCAACATCAGCGAAGTCCACCTGGAGCGCGCCGGCACAATGGAAGCGATTGCAAAGGGAAAGGGTGAGCTGGTAGAGAGCCTGCCCGCTGCCCCTGAGGGGGTCGCCATCCTCAACATCGATGACCCGGTCGTGAGAGACATGGCCGAACGTACGAAAGCCCGGGTCTTCTATTACGGTCTCTCGCAGGAGGCCGATATCTGGGCGAGCGACATTGAAGGTTTAGGGCTGGAGGGCGTTCGATTCGTATTTCACCATGTAGGCGAGACCTTCAGGGTACGAGTCCCGCTGCTCGGCCGTCACTCGGTCCACACCGCGCTGCGCGCAGCTGCGGTTGGTCTCATTGAAGGGTTGTCATGGCCCCAGATCTTGTCGGGTCTAACTGAAACCCCTACCCAACTCCGGTTGGTCGCAGTCAACGGCCCTGGAGGTTCTTTGATTCTCGACGATACCTACAACGCGGCGCCAGCATCCGTTCTAGCTGCGCTGAATCTGCTGGAAGAGCTCGATGGACGCCGCATTGCAGTGTTGGGCGACATGCTGGAACTGGGCGATTTCGAGGAGCGCGGTCACCGGATGGTGGGCGCCCGCGCAGCCGAGGTCGCGCGGCACCTGGTCACGGTCGGAGAGCGCGCGCGTTGGATCGGGGAGGAAGCCCTGCGTGCTGGACTGCCCGAAGCGGTGCTCACAACCCTCGAAAATAGCGATCAAGCCGTCGAATTCTTGCGCGGTGAAGTTGGAAGCGGAGACGTCGTGCTCATTAAAGGCTCCCGGGCGATCCGAATGGACAAGATTGTGAGTGAGCTTGAGGTTTCTAATTGACCCAGGCTGCCGCTGCACTTTCGCTTGGAGGTATCACATTTCTTCTCACAGTGATCTGGGGCGGGCCGTTCATTCAGGTCCTGCGCAATTTAAAGATCGGCAAGCAGATCCGAATCGAAGGACCGCAGCGGCACTTTACGAAGCTCGGAACGCCGACCATGGGCGGCTGGTTGTTCGTCATCCCGGTGCTGTTGATCACCGGCGTACTCAACCTGGTATCGATTACCAGCGAACTGACCGTTCTCGGCCGTTCGGTGTTGCTGCCCATGGTGGTCATGCTCGCATTTGCGCTCCTGGGAGCAATAGACGATTGGATGGGGGTGCGCGGCGGCCGAGGGGGCGGAGGTCTGAAAGGGCGCTGGAAGTTTCTGGCCCAAACCGTTTTGGCTTTGGGCGCTGCGATCGCACTGAAGTATCTCTTGGACGCGCCCGATTTGTTCCTGCCGAACGTTCCCGAAGAGATCTCACTTGGAGTGTTTTATGTGCCGATTGCGACCTTTGTGATCGTTGCAACCACCAACGCGGTCAATCTCACCGACGGCCTGGACGGGTTGGCCGGTTTGATCGCCGCTACCGCCTTCGCGGCTTACAGCGTGATCGCGCTGCTGCAGGGACAGACGTTCCTGGTGCGTTTCAGCTTCACAGTGGTCGGCGCGGTGTTCGCATTTCTGTGGTTCAACGCCCATCCTGCCGAGCTATTTATGGGCGATACCGGAGCGCTTTCATTGGGCGCGACTCTGGCGGTTGTCTCTTTGATGACTGGACAGTGGGCACTGCTTCCCCTCATCGCCATTATCCCGTTTGCTGTAACGGTGAGTGTGATTCTTCAGGTGGGTTACTTTCGATACACAAAGGGGAGGCGGCTGTTCAAGATGGCGCCGATTCACAACCACTTTGAGCTCAGCGGGTGGAGTGAGCCACAGATTGTGCAGCGATTCTGGCTCGTAGGGCTGATGGCCGCCGGAATCGGAATTGCTCTGGCATTGATCTAAGGAGACTGCGATGGACATTGGAATGCTCTGGTACGACGACAGCCCAACCGGACTCAAAGACCGGGTCGAACGGGCGGCCGACTATTACCTCGCGAAACATGGTCGACAGCCCAACCTGTGCTTTGTGCATCCAGACATGCTTAAAACCGAGGAAGACAAGGCAAAGGGCGTGGTGATACGCAAAGGCAAGGGAGTCATGCCGGGCCATTTCTGGATCGGAGTCGACGAATCTCAGGTCAAGAAGAATGGAACTGGGAAAGCAAAGTCGGAGGCGAAGGCCAAATCCGGTTCGGCGAAGGCAGCAACAATGAACGCCGCGCCAGCCAAGCCAAAGGCGAAGGCCAAACCGGCCTCGGCGAGCGTATCGGCGAAACCAACGAAACCAAAAAGTACTTTCCAGCCGCGCGGATCGTCAAATCCAAAGCCGTGATCCGCGCTGTACGTCAAATTTGCGGCATAGGGCAGCTGTTCGCTTAGCATGACCGCGCTCCAGAGCACTTCGGGATTGATGGCCGGAACGAGTGCGTCCTGGCTGATCTCCAGCACTGGCTCTGACGACGAGACCTCGACCATCGCTTTGTAAGGCTGGCGCTGAATAAATGCCACGCCGGAGGCGCTCAACCACCAGGTCTTGCCGCCATCG